>CAZAGL010000197.1:2838-4812 GCA_964484435.1 uncultured Caulobacteraceae bacterium | reverse complement strand
ATTGCATCATATAATCCAGCAGGCGAAATTCCGTGGGTCCGAGATGGATTTCGCGCCCCGCCCGGCGCACGCGATAGGCCGCCCTGTCCACGCTGATTTCCCCGCATTGCACCTTATCTTCCGCAAGGCCCGGGCGGATGCGGCGCATCACGGCCCGGATGCGGGCCAATAATTCCTGCATGGCAAAGGGCTTCACCACATAATCATCGGCCCCCATGTCCAGGCCGCGAATGCGCTCGGCTTCTTCGCCGCGCGCCGTCAGCATCACGATGGGGACATTGCGGTGCTCGGCCCGGCCGCGCAGGCGCCGGCACACTTCGATGCCAGCGACCTTGGGCAGCATCCAATCGAGCAGAACCAGATCGGGGCGCCCTTCTTCGGCAGCGATCAGCGCCTCTTCGCCATCCTCGGCAACGGTGACGCGATAGCCCTCTTTTTCCAGATTATACTTCAGCGCAACGGCCAAAGTGGTCTCATCTTCAACGACCAATACATGGGGAATCATGGGTGGGCCCTGTGCTTGGAGGGGGGTTCAACGAATTACGGGAAATCCGGCGCGGATTTCACCTGAGATGCACTGGCGATGCTTCATGGCTCGCCGCGCTCGGCATCGTCGCTTTTGGGGCGAGACGCGACAATTTCTTCGCCTGTCACGAGATAATGCACCGTTTCGGCGATATTGGTGCAATGATCACCAATTCGCTCGATATTCTTGGCAATAAACATGAGATGCGTGCAGGGGCTGATGGTTTTTGGGTCTTCCATCATATAGGTAAGCAATTCTCGGACCATTGCATTGTAATGCGCGTCGATATCCTCATCCTGGCGCCAAACACCGATGGCCTGGCCGACATCGCGCAAGGAATATGCATCCAGCACATCTTTCAGCTGCGCGGCCGCCAGGCGGCCCATGCGCTCGATACTGCGCGACAGCTGGATGGGATCGCTCTGGTTCAGCGCCTCGCTGCGCTTGGCAATATTTTTGGCGAGATCGGCGACGCGCTCCAAATCCCCGGTAATGCGCCAAATCCCCAGGCCCTCGCGGATCAGGCGCTCGCCAGCTTGACGCTCGGCCATGAGGCGCACCACGCGCCGCTCCAGGGCCTGCTGCGCCGCATCGACCCGCGCATCGCGTTCGATCACGGCGCGCGCCAGCACCGCATCGCGCCGGACAACGGCGGAAATGGCGTCATTGACCATGGATTCGGCCATCCCGCCCATGCGGGCCACATCGCTGACGAGCGATTCGAGATCCTTGGAAAAATCCGGCGGGGCAAAAACGCGCATGGCAAAGCTTTCGAAAGGGCGTGAATGGGTTGCGCCTTGGTTATCTGGTGTTGGGGCGCGAAATCCTCATCGCGCAAGCGTAGGACCGGCTCGGCCGAGCATCATGAGATTAACCGAACCTGCCGGTGATGTAATCCTTGGTCCGTTGATCGGCTGGCTGGGTGAAAACGGCATCGGTGGGCCCGTGCTCCACCAGGGTGCCGAGGTGGAAAAAGGCGGTGGCATTCGAAATGCGGGCGGCCTGCGCCATCGAATGCGTGACGATGACGATGCAATATTTTTCGCTCAATTCCTTGATCAATTCTTCCACCTTGGCGGTGGCGATGGGATCCAGCGCCGAGCACGGCTCATCCATCAAGATGACATCGGGATTGATGGCCACCGCCCGCGCGATGACCAGCCGCTGCTGCTGGCCGCCGGAAAGGCCCGCCCCGGAATCTTTGAGCCGATCCTTCACCTCATCCCACAGCGCGGCCCGGCGCAGGCTGGCCTCGACCAGGCCATCCAGCTCGGCTTTGGTGTGGGTCAATCCATGGATGCGGGGCCCATAGGCCACATTCTCATAGATCGATTTGGCGAAGGGATTGGGCTTTTGGAAGACCATGCCCACGCGCGCGCGCAGGGCCACGGCATCCACATTGGGGGCATAGATTTCCGCGCCATCCAGGGTGATGGAGCCGCTGACGC
>CAZAGL010000197.1:0-2828 GCA_964484435.1 uncultured Caulobacteraceae bacterium | reverse complement strand
CATTCATGCGGTTGATGCAGCGCAGAAACGTCGTTTTGCCGCAGCCCGATGGCCCGATAAAGGCGGTGACGGCCCGATCCTTGATTTCGATGGCCACATCCGTCAAGGCCGGCTTTTCGCCATAGGAAACGCAAACGCCCTGGGCCTTGATCTTGGCCGGAGCGGTCTGTGCGTGCGGCGCAGGCGAATGGGCGGCGGCGATCTGCTGCACGAAACAATCCTCGATGTGGGCAAGGAGAAATCCTAGCCCTGCCCAGCTTTGCGATTATCGCGCCCAATGTGAAGTTTTCAACAAGGTTTTGTGACGCACCCCCCCCTGCACGCGAAAGCAGCCTGCTAGAGCCGCGAAACCTTCAGCGTATTGGTTTTGCCCGGATTGCCGAAGGGATAGCCGGTGATGATCACGATGCGTTCGCCGGCTTTGGCATTGGTCCAGGTTTTGGCGGCGGTTTCCGCGGTGACGAGCATGGTTTCGAAATCGCACACATCTTCGCTGAGGGCCGGCTCGATGCCCCAGCACAGCCGCAACCGGCGCGCCACCGATGCGTCGGGCGTCAGCGCCACCATGGCGCAGCGCGGCCGCTCGCGCGCGATGCGCAAAGCGGTTGAGCCGGTCTTGGTATAGGCCACCAGAGCCGCAACATCGGGGGCATCGGCGATCAGCCCGGCGGCCTGGCTGATGGCATCGGCGGTGGACAGATCGTGCGGCGGGCGCTCGGAGGAGCGGCGCATCCAAAATTCCTCGTCGGTTTCGGCGGCCTTGATGATGCGATCCATGATGGCCACGGCGGTGGGCGGGTGGCGACCAACGGCCGATTCCGCCGAGAGCATCACCGCATCGGCCCCCTGCAGCACGGCCGTGGCCACATCGGAGGCCTCGGCCCTTGTGGGCGTGGGGGCATCGACCATGGATTCCAGCATATGCGTGGCCACGATCACCGGCTTGCCGGCCGCGCGGCAAATCCGCACGATCCGCCTTTGGATAATCGGCACCTGTTCGGAAGCCATTTCGACGCCCAAATCCCCGCGCGCCACCATGATGGCATCGGCGCGGGCCACGATGGCTTCCAGATGCTCCACGGCGCTGGGCTTTTCGATCTTGGCGATGATGCCGGCGCGATCCCCGATCAATGCGCGCGCCTCATCGATATCTTCGGGGCGCTGCACGAAGGACAACGCCACATAATCGACGCCCAGATCCAAGGCGAAGGCCAGATCGGCGCGATCTTTTGGCGTCAGCGCCGAAATCGGGATGGGCCGATCGGGCACATTGATGCCCTTGCGATCCCCCAGCTTGCCCGGGGCATCGACCCGGGCGCGCAGCGTTTCGCCTTCGCGGGCCAGGATGGTCAGCTCCAGCTTGCCATCATCCAGTTTCAGCCGGTCCCCCGGATGCAAGGCCGCCATCACTTCGGGGTGCGGCAAAGGAATGGTATCAGGCGCATCGGTCGTGCTGGCCTGGATGAGGGAAACTTCGGTGCCCCAGCGCAAATCGATCGCCCCGCCCGGGAATTGCCCACAGCGGATTTTCGGGCCTTGCAGATCGGCGAACACGGCGATGGGCCGGCCAGCTTTTTTCTCCACCTCGCGGATGGCAGCATAAACCGCCGCGTGCTTGTCATATTCGCCATGGCTGAAATTCAGCCGGAACACGTCCACGCCAACGCGGCACAGCGTATCGAGCATGGCCGGCGCGGCGCTGGCCGGGCCAATGGTGGCGACGATCTTGGTGTGACGGCCACGGAACGCACTCATGCTCAACCTCTTTGGAATAAGGCTGCCTGAACCAGGAGCAGCAATTCGCAGCCTCGCATGCTGGCGCGATTCTTCAAACCAATCCGCGCAGCCGGCCAGGGTTTACGCATCGGCCGGTTTGGTTTTTTGCACGAATGCCCTAAATGTATCGTGCACACCTGTTCGGCCAGAGCATTGACCGGCTTCGCCGATTTTTTTGAGATGGAATTTCGCATGAACCCTATTGGTGCGGTGCTTTGGCTGGTTGGGGCCTTGCTCGATCTGGTTCTGCTGGTGCTGATCATCAATATGGTGCTCAGCTGGCTGTTCGCTTTCGATCTGGTGGGGCGGGGCAATCGCTTCGTCAACAGCACCTATGAGGCCACCCAGCGCCTGGTCGCGCCGATCCTGGGCCCCATCCGGCGGGTCATCCCGCCCGTGGGCGGGATCGATTTCAGCCCCATGGTGGTATTTTTCGGCGTCTTGTTCCTCAAGCAATTGTTCCCGGGCCTTTAGCAGCCTGCTAGGCTTCCGCAATGAGCGCGCGCATTCTGGATGGGAAGGCGATCGCCGCCGGCTTGCACACGCAGCTGGCGCAGGCGATCGCGCAGGCCAAAAGCGCGCATCAGCGCGAGATCAGCCTGGCCGTGCTCCTGATCGGTGATGATCCAGCCAGCCATGTCTATGTGCGCAACAAATTGCGCGCCTGCAAAGCGGTGGGGATCCATTCCATCGAAATCCGCCTTCCGGCCAGCGCCAGTGAGGCCGAAATCATCGCGCAAGTGGCCCGCCTCAGCGCCGATCCGCATGTGGATGGCATCCTGGTGCAATTGCCGTTGCCGGGGCATGTGCGCTCCGCGGCGGTGCTGGCCGCCATCGATCCGGCCAAGGACGTGGATGGCTTGACGCAAATCAGCGCCGGGCGTTTGGCGCAGGGCCAGCCCGGCTTGCGCCCCTGCACACCGATGGGCTGCGTCATGCTGGCCAGGCAGGCCTTGGATTCCCTGGCGGGGCTCCATTGCATTATCCTCGGCCGTTCCATCCTGGTGGGCCGCCCGGCCGCCCAATTGTTTCTGGCGCAAGATTGCACCATC
>CAZAGL010000196.1:1316-4830 GCA_964484435.1 uncultured Caulobacteraceae bacterium | reverse complement strand
GGGGTCAATCTCGGCCTCGATCTGCGCGGCGGCTCTCATTTGATGCTGGAGGTTGAGGCCGGCGCGCTGGTCAAGGAGCGGATGGAGCAGGTCTCCGAGGAATTGGCCCGCGAACTCGGCAAGGCCAAGCCGCGCATCGCCTATACCGGCCGGGGCGTGGCCGAAGAGGCGGCGCGGCTGCGGCTGGTGGATGGCACGCAATTGCAGCGCGCTTTGGATGTGGCCGCAAAGCTGGATTCGCCCGTGCCGCTGCCCAGCGGCAAATCGGGGCTGGCCGTGACCTCCACCCCCGATGGTTTGATCGAACTGCGGCTCTCGAAGGATGCGCGCACGGCTTTGCTGCGCCAGGCGGTGCAGCAATCCATCGAAGTGGTGCGCCGGCGCATCGATGAATTGGGCACTTCAGAAGTGACGATCGTGCGCCAGGGCGCGGATCGCATCGTGGTGCAGGCCCCCGGGGAAAATGATCCCGAGGTGCTGAAGCGGCGCATCGGCAAAACCGCCAAGCTCACTTTCCATCTGCTGGATAACAGCGTTTCGCCGCAAGAAGCGGCCAGCGGGCGCGCCCCGCCGGGCTCGCTCTCTTTGCCGCAGCCGGGCCGCCCCGATGAGCCTTTCGTGGTGGTCAAGGCCCGCGCCTTGCTTTCGGGGGATGATCTCACCCGCGCCAATGCCTCGTTTGATCAGCGCACCGGTGAGCCGGCGGTGGCCTTCCAGTTCAACCAGCGCGGCGCGCGCGAATTTGGCCGGATTACCAGCCAGAATGTGCGCAAGCGCTTTGCCATCGTGCTCGATGGCAGCGTCATCACCGCCCCGAACATCAACGAGCCGATTTTGGGGGGCAGCGGCCAGATCAGCGGCAGTTTTGATGTCGAGGGCGCCGAGGAATTGGCTGCGCTGCTGCGCGCGGGGGCTTTGCCTGCGCCCTTGAAGGTCATCGAGCAGCGCACGGTGGGCGCTGGCCTTGGCCAGGATGCCATCGATTCAGGGGCCAAGGCGGGGATCATCGCCGGCATTGGCGTGCTGATCTTCATGGTTCTGGCCTATGGGGGCTTTGGCATTGTGGCTTGCCTTGGCCTGATCTTGAACGGCTTGATGGTGATCGCCGCGATGTCGATGATCGGGGCGACTTTGACCCTGCCGGGCATTGCCGGCCTGATTTTGACCATTGCCATGGCCGTCGATGCCAATGTGCTGATCTTCGAGCGCATGCGCGAAGAGCGCGATAACGGGCGCGGTGTGGCGCTGGCCATCGATGGCGGCTTCGGCCGGGCCATTGTGACCATTCTGGACGCCAATATCACCACGTTGGGGGCTGCGGCCATTCTCTTCGTCTTTGGCGTGGGCCCGGTGCGCGGCTTTGCCTGGACCTTGTCGCTGGGCGTCATCACATCGGTCTTTACCGCGGTGTTGGTGACGCAAGTCGTGCTGGCGCAATGGTATCGCACTGCCCGGCCCAAGAAATTGCCCATTTAGGAGGCGCAAGCCATGGCCTGGCCATTGATCAAGTATCTGCCGGCAAAGACCAATCTGCGCTTTGTCAATTTCGCCATTGTCGCCGCCACCTTTTCGGTGATCGCCGTGGCAGCTTCCTTGTTTTCGATCCTGGGGCCGATGGCGGCCGGCAAGGGCATCGGCTTTAATCTCGGCATCGATTTCAAGGGCGGCACGCTCATCGAAATGCGCAGCGCCGCGCCCCTTGATCTGGCGGCCATCCGCAATCTGGTGTCGCAGCTGAAGCTAGGCGATGTCGAAGTGCAGGGCTTTGACGATGCCTATAACGCGCAGATCCGCTTCGAGGCCCCGGCCAGATCCGATCCCGGGGCGGTGGTCGATGAGGTGCGCGATGCCATCCGCGGCCTCGTGCCCGATGTGAGCTTTCAGCGCACCGAAGTGGTGGGCCCCAAGGTTTCCGGCGAATTGCTCTTGGGCGGGGTGCTGGCCGTCGCGGCGGCGATCGGCCTGATGATGATTTACATCTGGTTTCGCTTCGAATGGCAGTTTGGCCTGGGGGCCGTCATTGCGCTGCTGCACGACGTGATCCTCACTATGGGCCTGTTTTCGGTTCTGCACATCGAGTTCACATTAACCGTGATCGCTGCGCTTTTGACGATTATTGGCTATTCGATGAACGATACCGTGGTCATATTTGATCGGCTGCGGGAGAATATTCGCAAGTTCAAAAAGATGCCATTGCGCGACATCATCGATCTTTCCGTCAACGAAACCCTGTCGCGCACCCTCAGGTCGGGCGGCACCGCGCTTTTGGCCCTGGGTGGCTTGCTGTGGTTCGGTGGCGAGGCCTTGTTCGGATTCACCTTCGCCATCTTGTTCGGTGTGATTATCGGCACGTATTCTTCGGTTTATGTGGCTGCGCCGGTGATCCTGCTTTGGGGGGTGAACCGGGGCGGTCTTCCCAGCGAGGCCCCCGCCGAGGCGGGCGCAGGGTGAGCAAAGCGCCGCCAGTCAAAGCCCGCTCCAGCGAGCCCAGCGCCTTGCTGAACATGGCACGCCGGAGCAGCAGGATTTTCGGTGCGCCCAAAGCCAACACGGCCGGCCAGGGCCAAGACAAAGACGAAACGCTCGATCGGCTTGTGCGGCGCGTGGATGAGGATCGCTGGCTGGCCTCGCGGCTGGCCCCGCCCGCGGATCGTGCCAACCTCATCGCGCTGTATGCCTTTGCCTATGAAATCGCCAAAATCCCGGAGAATGTCTCCGATCGCACCTTGGCCGCCATCCGCTTGCATTGGTGGCGCGATCAGATCGAGGCCATGCTGGCCGGGGGGGAGCCCGATGGCCATCCCGCGGCGCTGGGTTTGCGCGACATCCTGCACAGCGGGCGCCTGCCGATGCGGGAATTCACCAGCCTGCTGGAAACGCGACTGCTGGATTACGAGCCCGAACCCTTCGAAACCTGGGCCGATGTCGAAGCCTATCTCGATGGCACGGCCGGTGCTTTGCTGCGCCTCTGCGCCTTCGCGCTGTGGCCGGCCGGGCCTTGGCTGGCGGCCCAGGATCAGGCCTTGACGGCTGGCGCGCGCGCCTGGGGCCTGATCGGCCTGGTGCGGGCTTTGCCCCATTGGACTGCCCGGCGGCGCACCATGTTCCCGCGCAAATTGATGGAGCGCGTGCAGCTCACACGCGAGGAATTGTTTGCCCCCAAGCCTGGCCACGCCTTTGTTTCCGCGACCGCCGCCTTCAAGGAGCGGGCGGCTAGCCTGCACAAGGATGCGCGGGCGCTGGCCATCGGCCTGCCTGCTTGCCTGTTTCCGGCTTTGGCCTATGTGGCCTTGGTGCCCAATTATCTGAAGGCGCTGCAGCGCGGCGCGGGGCAAAGCCGCCCGGACGGAAAATCCCCGCTGCTGGAGCGCCAATTGCGTTTGATCGCGGCCGCGGCCCAAGGCGGCTTGTAGGCTTGCGATGGGCATGGCTTTCCTGCCGTGTTTGAGGATGGGTGCATGGCATTGACCCTGCTTTTGGCCTGGCGCGCCGCGCGGGATCGGCTGATCGCCGC
>CAZAGL010000196.1:0-1216 GCA_964484435.1 uncultured Caulobacteraceae bacterium | reverse complement strand
GAAATCGATGGGCTGGAGCCGGAAGTGGCGCGCTTTGAGCCGCGTCTGGCGCTGGATGGCGGCGATGACGGGCTGGAGGCCTACCGCGCCATCGCCCCGCTTTTGGCGCGGCGCTTGGCCGATGCCGGGCAGGTGCTGCTGGAAGTGGGGGCGGGCCAGGCCCCGGCCGTGCAAATGCTGCTGGTCGAGGCGGGATTGGAAATTTGGGATGTGCGCAAGGATCTTGGCGGCCAGGCGCGGGTGGTAATCGCCACGAAATAAGCCGCACTGCGCGAAACCTCTTGGAATCCCTCCGGCGAATCGCTAGCATGCAATGGAAGATGTCAGTCGATCTTGCGGGCGGCTTCGCTGATCTTCTTGTCTCGAAGTTTTTCGGTTCTGGGGCCTCCGGTGCGCGCTGTTGCGCAAATAAGCTCCATGCAGCCCAAATCGCTAGGCAGGCCACCGGTTTTTGGTTGGCAAAGCCACGCGCGATCGGCTTTAGCTAATGTAGGACAATATGAAGCGTCAGCGCGGGCGTGGCCGTAAACCGGGCCATCATAATTCCCCGAACCGCTCGTTCGAGAGCGCGGGTCCTGATGTCAAGGTGCGTGGATCGGCCACGCATGTCTATGAGCGCTATCTGCAGCTGGCGCGCGATGCCGCGTCTTCGGGCGATCGCGTCGTGGCCGAAAACTATCTCCAGCACGCAGAGCATTATTATCGCATTTTGCGCGCCACCCAGCCCTTGCAGCCGCGCCCGGACACCGAGCATCGCTATCCCGGCGATTTCGATGAAGGCGAAGAGGAAGATGGCGAATACGAGGCCGAGGGCTATGAGGCCCCGCGCGAGCAGCCCGCTCCGCGCGAAGCCCATGGCCGGGAACGGGATGGCCGCCCCAACCGGGAGCCGCGCGAAGCCCGTGAGCCGCGTGAGCCACGCCAAGAGCAGCGCCAGCCCCGCGAATATCGTGAGCCGCGCGAAAACCGGGAAAGCCGCGAGCCGCGCTTTGAGCGCCCGCGCGAGGCGCGCGCCCCAGAGCCGGTTTCCGAAGGGGCCGAAGCGGCTTATGAGCCCGTGATCGATCGCGATGGCGGCGATCCCGCCTTCCGGCGGCGGCGCAGCCGGCGGCGCTTCCGCTCCGGCGAGGCGCGTGAGCCGGGCGCGGATCACGATCATGACGCCCCCGTCGAGGGCTTTGGCGATCAATTGCCGGCCTTCGTTGCCAGCGAATAG
>CAZAGL010000195.1:0-4847 GCA_964484435.1 uncultured Caulobacteraceae bacterium | reverse complement strand
CGGTGAGGTTGCGGCGGGTGGCGTCGGGCTTGAGGATGGAGAAGGTGCGCTCGATGGCCATGATCTGAATTTCCTTGAATTGGGGCGCTGTCTATAACCGCGCGCGGGCGGGCCGCCAAGCGTTTCCCTGTGCCACGCAAGCAATTGAGCAATGTTTTTCATGAGGCCTGGACAAAGGCCGCCCGGCGCATGTTGTTCCACCTGCAGCCAAGCGGGCCGATTTGACATGCGCTATTGCGCCATCATCCCAAGCTTTCGCCATGTTTCCAAGCTGGCGCAGATCAGTGCCAGCCTGCGCGCGCACGGGCTGGACGTGCTGATCGTGGATGATGGCAATGCCCCGGCCGATTCCGCACAAATCGCTGCCTTGCATGCGCCGCAGGCCGGCGTCTTCATGCTCCGTCGCCAGAAAAATGGCGGCAAGGGCGCGGCCATCCTCACAGGCTTTGCGCAGGCGATCGAGCGCGGCTATTCGCACGCTTTGCAAATCGATGCCGATGGCCAGCACGATCTCAACGATGTGCCTGGCTTTTTGGCCGCTTCACGGGCGGCCCCGCTGGCCTTTATTTGCGGGCAGGCGCGCTATGATCTGGCCGTGCCCAAAGCGCGGCTTTACGGGCGCTATATCACCCATTTCTGGGTTTGGGTGGAAACCGCCTCGCTCGATATTCAAGACACCCTGTGCGGCTTGCGCGTCTATCCCTTGGCGGGCGTTGCGCGTTTGCTCAAAAGTGGCGTGCGGCTCGGCACCCGCATGGATTTCGACATCGAAATCGCGGTGCGTTTGCATTGGCAAGGCGTGCGCGTGATCAGCCAGCCCACCAAAGTGGCCTATCCGGAAGGAAATGTTTCGAACTTCCAGATGCTTCGCGATAATGTGCGCATCAGCTGGCTGCATCTGCGCCTCGTCCTTGAAGCCCCTTTCCGGCTGGCCTGGAAGCATCTGGGCGGCATCAAATCACGCTAAAGCGCGATTTCCAGCGCCTCCTGGGCCCCGCTCCACACCAAAGTGAGATGAAAGGCCGCGCCGCTGGCCGGATCGATGCGCTGTTCGTGCCGCGCCTGCATGGGCCCTTGGCCCCAGCGCGCCGCGTGCAGCGGCCAGGACACGCGCGCATCTTGAAGGACTTGCCGATCGGGGAAGATGCCGAAGGCTTTGAAATACGCCTCCCGGAAGGTCCAGAGGCGGTACATCTCGGGCCAGCCGGCCAGCCCATCTTCTCCCAGCAGAAATTGGGCAAGCCCGGCTTTGTTGCGCCGCGTGCAGGCAAATTCGACATCCACCCCCACTTGGCCGCTGCCCACGATCGCGGCCGCCGACATGGCCCGGCTATGGCTTTTGGAACTCGGCCCGCCCGCGATGCGCGTGGCCCGGCGCAGAGCGCCCAGCAAGGCTTCGGCCGCCTCGCTTTGCTGATCATGCGGCCTGCGCGCCATGGGCGAGACATCGGGGGCCAGCGCGCAAGCATAATACAGCATGGCTTTGGGGTAATCTGGACCGCGCCGAGCAAGCAAGCGTATAAGGAGCGGCTGGGAAAGAATCCGAAACATGGTTGCAGGTCAAAAATTGCGCCTGGGCATCACGCGCTGGGCAGCGATTGTCGCGCAGAGTGCCGAGCCGCAAGACATGGGCGAAGTGGCCGCCTTGGCGGAATTGCCCGCGATGCTGCGCCGGCGCTGCCCACCCTTCACCCGCGATGTGCTGCGCTGTGGCTTGCGCCTGCTGCAAGGCGCGCCGCTGAGTGATCTCGTATTTTGTTCCTGGAACGGCGATTTGGCCGCCACGGTGCAGCTTCTGGAGGACATCCAGCAGCGCACTTTGCTCTCGCCGGCCCAGTTTTCCCTCTCGGTGCATAATGCATCCGCCGGCCTGCTCGGCCAGGCGCTGGGGCGCACGTCCAATCACACGGCCATCGCCGCCGGGGAACTGAGCCTGCACGCCGGCTTGACCGAAGCTTATACGCGATTGACCAATGAAGAGGCCCACAGCGTGGTCGTGGTATTTGCCGATGTGCACATTCCGCCGCCCTATACGCGCTTTGATCCAAGCGGCCCGAATGTGCATCTGGCGATGCTGGTCGATGGCGATGGCGCGGGGCATGCCCCCCATTGCGCCAGGCCGGGGCGTGATGGCGGCGCGGCCTTGGCCAAGGCCCTGCAAAACGGCGCGCGCGCGCTGGAGTTTTCGCCCCCCAGCCTCTCAGGACGGGCGCTGTGAGTGCGCGGCTGGAGCGCGCCTGGCGCCTGTTCGGCACGGGGTTTTCCTTTGTGCTGTTCGGATTGGGGGGGCTGGTGCTGGCGCTGACCATCTTCCCCTTTTTCAATATCTTCATCCAAGACCGCGCGCGCCGGGCCCGCTGGGCCCAGCAAACCGTGCACACCTCCTGGCGGGTCTATGTCTGGCTGATGCAGGCGCTGGGCGTGGTCTCCAGCGAATGCCACGGCACCGCGTTGCTGCGAGAGGCGCGCGGCACCGTGATCGTCGCCAATCACCCATCGCTGCTCGATATCGTGTTTCTCATGGCCCTGATGCGGCGCACGCAATGCGTGATCAAGGCCGGGGTCTGGCGCAATCCCTTCATGGCCGGCGTGGTCAAGGCCGCCAATTACATCCCCAATCTCGGCGATCCCGAACGCCTGTTGCGCGCATGCGCCGATGCGCTGAAAGCCGGCAACAATCTCGTCATCTTCCCCGAAGGCTCCCGCACGCAGCCCGGAAAAAAGCGAAAATATCAGCGCGGCTTTGCCTATGTGGCGCTGATGGCCGGGGCCCCCATCCAACTCGTCAGCATCGTGTGTGAGCCCCCATCTTTGCGCAAGGGCGAGAAATGGTATCAAATCCCGCCGCGCCGATCGCATTGGATTATTCGCGCGCATGAGTGTATCGACGTGGCCGCCGATTACCAAAACCTGCCCATTCCCATCGCGGTGCGGAATTTGTGCGAACGCGTCGAAAGTCAGATTGAGGAATACATCGCCCCATGACCGCATCCCTTGAGCCGGAAATCAAAAGCCTGATCATCGCGGCCTTGAACCTTGAGGAGGTCACGGTCGAAGATATCTCTTCGGAAGAGGATCTGTTCGGCTCCAGCGGGCTGGCGCTCGATTCCATCGATGCACTGGAGATTGGCGTCGCGTTGCAGAAAAAATACGGCATCAAAATCAATCAAGATGACAAAGAGCTCAACGCGCAATTCAAAAACGTGCGCAGCCTTGCTGCATTCGTTGCACGCATGCGCTGAGCGGGAGAAAATCATGGACCGCGAAGCCGTCTATGCTGAGATCGTCGATTATCTGGCCACGTCCTTTCAGGTAAGCCGGGATTTGATCACGCCTAACGCGGCGCTGAAAGAAGAATTGGATCTCGATTCGATCGATGCGGTCGATTTGATGGTGAAGTTGCAAGAAATCACGGGGCGGAAAGTCTCTCCCGATGAATTCGAATCCGTGCGCACCATCAATGATGTTTTGAACATCGTGCAGAATGGCGCATGAAGCGCTTTGATCTCTCCGCCGCTTTGCTTGGCGCGGCGGCCCTGCTTTATCCGCTGATGGCGCTGGTGCTGGTGCGCATTCTGGGACCGGTTTGGGTGGTTATCGGGCTGTGCGTGCTGCTGGTGCTGCGCTTTTCGATCGGCTGGGCGCGCAAAGCCCCTTTGGGCCTGACCTTGGCCCTGGCTGGCGTGGCCGGCGCGATGGCCCTGAGCGCCGCCTATGATGCACAGCTCGCGGTGCGGCTCTATCCCGCCTTCATGAACGCGGCCCTGTTGGCGGCCTTCGTGCTGTCCCTCCTGCGCGGCCCCAGCCTGATCGAGCGCCTGGCCCGCCTGCATGAGCCGGATTTGCCCCCAAACGCAGTCCGCTATACGCGGCGCGTGACTTGGGTTTGGGCCCTGTTTTTCGCGCTGAATGGCGCGGCGGCGCTGTGGACGGCGCTGTTCGCCGATTGGCATGTCTGGACGCTGTATAACGGGCTGATCGCCTATGTGGCGATGGCCATCCTGTTTGGCGGGGAATTCCTCATCCGCCAATTCGTGCGCAAGCGGGCTGGCGTATGAGGGGCTTGATCGCCACCTTGCTCGGGCGCGATGCGCAAACGCCGCTGTTCCGGCGCGGCGCGCACTGGATCCATGCCGGCCAGGTGCGCAAGGCGGCGGCTTTGGCGGCCCATAGGCTCGCGGCGCGCGAGGGCGATCTTTATGTGCACACCCAATCGGGTGCCAATCTGGTGGCGGGGATCCTGGCCGGCGCGCTTTTGCATCGGCGCATCGTTCTGCCGGCCCACGCCCAAGGCCCCTATCTTGAGGAAATCGGCTGCGCGCCCGATGCGGTTCTGGACGATGCGGTTTTCGAGGCGGGGCTCGAAGCGGGTGATCCCCAGGCAGCTTTTGCCGATATCGCCGAAAATCCCGCCATCCGGTTTTTCACCTCGGGCACGACCGGAAGCCCGAAATGCGTCGATACCCGGCTTGTGCAGCTCGAATTGCAGGTCGAGGCGCTGGAACGGATCTGGGGCGATCGGATCGGCCATGTGCGCGGCACCGTCTCGCATCAGCATATCTATGGCCTGCTGTTTCGGGTGCTGTGGCCCCTTCTCGCCGGCCGGCCCGCCGATGATGAAATGGCTTTGTATTGGGAGCATTTGCATGCGGATCTGGGCCCAAACGTCACGCTGATTTCCAGCCCGGCGCATTTGACGCGGCTGCCGGCCGGCATGGATGCGCTGCAATGCCGGCCCAAATCGGTGTTTTCCTCGGGCCAGGCCCTGGCCTTTGAGGCGGCCCAGGCCTGCGCTTTGGCTTTCGGCCAGGCCCCCATCGAGGTGCTGGGCAGCACCGAAACCGGCG
>CAZAGL010000194.1:0-4849 GCA_964484435.1 uncultured Caulobacteraceae bacterium | reverse complement strand
GGCCTGGACATTGACAGCCGTGCCCCAGCTTTCGGGGATATCGTGCAGGCGGCGATAGACCTTGGCCCGCTCATTCATCCAGCTGGTGAACACCGCGCCGATGGCCCCCCAGAGCTGCTCGTGCACATCCATGGGGAAGGGCCGGCCCAGATGTTCGTGTACGGCGCGCTTGAATTGGACAACGACATCTTCCCAATCCTGCGCCGTCAGCTCGGTATCGAGCTTGTAATCATTAATCTCTTTGAAGCTGCTCAGGATTTCTTCGAATACGCCGTGATCGGCACCCAGCACGACATTGGCATACATCTGGATGAAGCGGCGATAGCTATCGAAAGCAAAGCGGCGATCCCCCGCTTGCGCGGCCAGGCCCTCAACGGTTTCGTCGTTAAGGCCGAGATTGAGCACCGTATCCATCATGCCGGGCATCGAGGCGCGCGCGCCGGAGCGTACCGAAACCAGCAGCGGATTGCCAGCATCGCCAAAGCCGCGCCCGACTTGCGCCTCGACGACGGCCAGGGCCGCGCCGACCTGGGCCTTGAGTTCGGGCGGATAGGCCCCGCCAAGCTGGTAATAGGCGGTGCAGACCTGCGTGGTGATGGTCAGCCCCGGCGGCACGGGCAGGCCCAAATTGCTCATTTCGGCGAGATTGGCCCCCTTGCCGCCCAGCAATTCCTTCATGGCGGCGGCCCCTTCGGCCTTGCCCGCCCCGAAGCTGTACACCCAGCGCGTATCGCTCATCACTCAGCCCTCGATCTTTCCGAAATCGGCCATTCTATCGATCAAATCGCGCACGCGGGCCAGCAAACGCAGCCGGTTCAGCCGCACTTGTGCCTGCGGATCATTCACCAGGACACCCTCCAAGAACGCATCCACGGGCCCGCGCAGGGCGCTAAGCGCCCGCAGGGCCTGCGCATAGGCCGCGTTATCGGCCATCGATCCCGCAATGGCCGCCTCCGCAGCAAGAAGCGCGCCGTGCAAAGCGCGTTCTGGATCGAGCGCGAATTGCCCGGTTTCGACAGCCGCCTGGATTTCCTGCACCAGACCGGCATTTTTCTTGATCTCGGCGGCCAGGATATTGGCGGCGCGGCGATAACCGGCCAAAAGATTGGCCCCATCGGGCGCGGCCAAAAACGCGCTTAGCGCCGCCACGCGGACCGCGCGGGCCAGCAGATCATCCCCGCCCGCGGCAAAAACCGCCTCGATCACATCGTGACGTTCGCCCTGCTCGCGCAATTGCACTTTGAGGCGATCCGCCAGGAAGCTCAAAATATCCTTGGCAATCGCCGAGTGATCTCCGGAAAAGGCCTGGGCGATCAATCCCGCGCGCAGCACGCCATCCAGGCTCAGCACGACATGTCGTTCCAACAGAATCCGCACGATGCCCAAGGCCGCGCGGCGCAGCGCGAACGGGTCTTTCGATCCGGTTGGCCGCTCATCGATCGCGAAGAAGCCGCACAGCGTATCGAGTTTATCGGCCAGCGCCACGCAGATGCCGATGGGATCGGCCGGCACCTGATCGGTGGGGCCGACAGGGCGATAATGATCGGCAATCGCCTGCGCCACACGCGCGTCCCCGCCTTGCCGAAGATGCAGCCAGCCACCCACTTGGCCCTGCAATTCGGGAAATTCGCCCACCGTCTCCGAAACCAGATCGGCCTTGCACAGGCGCGCCGCCAAGCCCACCTCTTCCTCGATTCCCGGGAAAAGTTGGCTGGCCAATTCCTTGGCCAAGCTCTCGATGCGGCGTGCCTTCGCCCCCACGCTGCCCAGTTTTTCGTGGAAAATGATGCGATCGAGCTTGGGCAGCAGGCTGTCCAATCGGCGCGCCAAATCGGCCTCCCAGAAAAACCGCGCATCCGAAAGCCGCGCTGAAAGCACCCGGGCATTGCCGGCCGCGATCGCCACCCCGCCATCCTTGGCCTCGATATTGGCCACCGCCAGGAAATGCGGGCTGATATGCCCCGTGCGGGCATCCTGCAGCGCAAAATAACGCTGATGGGTGCGCATGGTCAGGCGGATGATCTCGGCCGGCAATTCCACGAAAGCCGGATCCATCTCCCCGATCAGCGCCACGGGCCATTCGCACAGGCCGGCCACCTCGTCGAGCAGGCCCTCATCTTGCACCCATTGCAGCCCCCGTTTCTCCATCAGGACGCGCGCCTGGGCCACGATTTCGCCTTTGCGTTCCTCACGATCGATCAGCACCCGCGCCGCCTTCAGGCCATCGCGATAGGCCTCGAAATCATGCGCTTCGATGGCCTGCGGCGCGTGGAAACGGTGCCCATAGGTGATCAGGCCCGAAGCGATCCCCTCGATCTCGAAGGGCACCACTTGCCCATCAAATGCGCACAAAATGCTGTGCAGCGGGCGCACCCAAGTGAGATCGCCAGCGCCCCAGCGCATGGATTTGGGCCAAGGAAAGCTTTTCACGATCTGCGGCACGATCTGGGCCAGCAATTCGCGCGCGGGCCGCCCGGCTTTGCGCACCCGCGCCACGTAAAACGCGCCCTTCTTGTCTTCGACGGTTTCGGCATCGGCGAGGCTGGCCAGGCCCGCGCTTTTGACAAAGCCCTCCAGGGCCGCTTGCGGCGCGCCCAGGCGCGGGCCCTTTTTCTCCTCGATCTGCTCGGCCAGCTCGCTGGGCAGGCCATCGACCACAGCGGCCAGCCGGCGCGGGCCGGAAAAGGTTTGAACGCCGCTTGGCTTCAATCCGGCAGCAACGAGCTTTTCGATCAGCAGGCGCATCAGATCCCTCTCGGCCTGAATCTGCATCCGGGCCGGGATCTCTTCACAGAAAAACTCAAGCAAAAGCTGAGGCATACCAGTTCCTAAAGCGCGTGATGCGGCACGCGCCATCCACTGCCGCGCGCCCAAGGCGTGAGCACGTGCAGCATAATCTCGTGGGTTTAGCCGGTTGTGGCCGGCGCGTCACTATCCCGCGCAGCCTTGCCGGCACGGGGCTCATCCGCGCTCATGGCCCGCGAAGCGACCAGCAGCGCGCAGCTCAGCAGGAATGCGGCCAGGAAAAAAGCCGCCCCAGGCACATGCCAATCCGCATGGCCAACGAAGAGCGCGAAGATTTGCGTGAACAACAAGGGCCCAATCAGCCCGCCAACACTGGCCGCTGCCCCCAGGGCCCCCTGCAGGCGGCCCTGCTCTTCGGGGCTGACGCGCGCGGTGAGCAGCGCTTGATTGGCCGGGGTGTAGATGCCCCACAGCGCCCCAAAGGCCAGGCCCGCGAAAAACCACCATCCCGTGGGCGCGAGGCCATAAAGCAAAAAGGCCATCGCCCCGCAGCCCAGGCCCAGGCGAACGGCATTGCGCTCGCCCAAGCGGGCCACCAGCGGCTTGACCAGCAGCAATTGCGTGCACATCGAGGCCAGCCCGACAGCCGCCAAAGCGGCCCCCACCTGCTCATCATTCCAATGATAGCGATAACTGGCATAAAGAACGAAAGTCGCCGGCAGCGCCACATGCGCCAGAAAGTTGAGGAAATAGGCGATCGATAGCCCCGCCAGATCGGGCCGCCCGGTCAGGAATCGCAAAGCCCCAAGCGGGTTGGATTGGCGCAAACGGAAGGGCACCCGGCGCTCTTTGGGCAGGGATTCCGGCAATATGAACAGGCCATAGAGGCCGTTTGCCAAGCTGAAAGCCGCCGCCAGCCAAAAGGGCGCGTCCGCGCCGAAACGGTGGGCCACGATCCCGCCCAGCGCCGGCCCCAGGATGAAGCCCAGCCCGAAGGCCCCGCCCAGCATGCCGAAGCGCTGCGCGCGCTGCTCGGGCGGGGTGACATCGGCGATATAGGCATTGGCGGTGGATTGGCTGGCCGCGCTGATCCCCGAGATCAGCCGCGCCAACAACAGCCAGGCCAGCCCAGGGGCCAAAGCCGCCAAAATATATGAAGCGGCAAGGCCAAAATTAGAAAACAGCACGATCGGCCGGCGGCCAAAGCGATCGCTGAGCCCGCCCAGGATCGGCGCGCCAAGGAATTGCATGAAGGCCCAGGCCAGGCCCAGAACACCGGCGGCCACGCTGGCGCGCGCAATCGCGGCCGGATCGCTGGCTTGCCCGCCCGTCAAGTTTAAGATCAGTTTGGGCAGAACGGGGATGATGATGCCCACGGCCAGCATGTCCAGCATGACGGTGACGAGGATGAAGGCAAAGCCGCCGCGGCGCGCTTTGGAACCTAGCTTTTCGGTCATCAATTCTCCTCCAGGCGCTGCAAAAGCACCGCCATCGCCGGATCCAGCATGGGCCAGCGTTTGTATCGGCGCACCCGCAGCGGCGCGCTTTCCCAGGCCTGGGCGAACATGGCGCGCGCGCCCGGCTGGGCCAAGGCATCGCGCAAGGGATCAATGGACACGCGGATGCAGAACAACACGGCCTGGCTGATTGGCAGCTTGCGAATGGTCTGGCGCTCGACCCGCAAATGCAGGAGTTCAGCCGCGCTTTCGGCCCCCAGTTTGGTGGCTCGCTCAAACAAAGGCTGGGCCTGCGGGGTATAGCGCTCCGGCCCGGGCTGGATGGTCCAGTTGAAGCGTTCCAGCACGTTATCGGGGGCCAGCGAATCGAAAATTCGGGCCACGCGCTGGGCCAGGCCCTGGGTTTCGTTGGGCCCCAGCACATCGGGCACCGGCCCGTGCAGCGCGCCCAGGCTTTTGCCGATCGCCTCCTTGGCCGAAAAAAATGTGGGGGCGCACAGCACCAAAGCCGCAGCGCGCCATTCCCCATCGCGTTTTTGCATGATCACCGGATCATCGGAGACGCTGGCGGCGGCCTCCTCCAGGCTGGTTGCGCCCGCCATCAGAGCGGCCGCCTCCAGCACTGCAGATGCGCCAGCCGGAAGGCC
>CAZAGL010000193.1:0-4849 GCA_964484435.1 uncultured Caulobacteraceae bacterium | reverse complement strand
ATATTGTTGATGCCGATCGGCCGGCCGGCGCCATCGCGATGCACGCCATAGCGGCTGGAAACATTGACCACGGGCGGATCCGCCCCCAAGGTTTTCCAGACCGCGCCGCCCCAGCCGGCAAGGAAAGCCCGCTCGACATTGTATTTTTTGTCGGTGGGCGGGGCCGAGGCCAGCCAAAAGGGATTGACGGATGCGATCCCCGCGATCGTGCAGCCAAGATCCGACATGTCGCCTGTCTCCCAGGTCCTCTGCCTTGCGGATCAGCGCCGCAGGCACAGAAACACCAAACTATCCGCCGCCATCGGCCAAATCGGCATGGACGGCAAAGGCCGCGCGATGGCCATCGGCCACCGCCTGCACCGTCAAATCCTGGCCGCTGGCCGTACAATCTCCCCCGGCATAGACCTTGTCCAGCGAGGTGCGCCCCGCCGCATCGATCCAAATTTTGCTGCCGTCGCGCTTCAGCGCGCCAAGGCCGCTGGCTTCGAGCCCCTGGCCGATGGCCACCAGAATGAGATCGGCATCGAGGCTGAAGCGTTCGCCGGTATCTTCCAATTGTTTGGCCACCAGGCGCGTTTCCGCGCAGAAAAGCGTAACCCCGCCTTGGGCATCGTGCGCGGCCTCGATCCGCAGCGGCCGGGCCCAGCATCGCAGCGCGATGCCATTTGCGCTGGCCAATTCCTGCTCGAAGGCCGTGGCCCCCATTTGCAGAGGCCCGCGCCGGTAGACGATGCTGACGTCTTTGGCCCCCAATGCCCTGGCCTGCATGGCGGCATCGATCGCTGTATTGCCCCCGCCAATCACGGCCACGCGCCGGCCAATGCGCATCTGAGATTTATCGCTCAGGCTGCGCAGCGCCGCGATAAAGCCAAGCGCATCCTGAATTTGGGGCAGTTGCGCCCCCGGAACATCGAGGCCATGCGCGATGCCCAGGCCGATGCCGATGAACACGGCATCAAATTCCCCCCGCAACTCCTCCAGGGTGAAACTTTCCCCGAGCGCAGCACGATAGCGGATCGCGATCCCGCCGATGGAGAGCAAAAACGCCAATTCCCGCTGGGCGAAATCTTCGGCCATCTTGTAGGCGGCCAGGCCATATTCGTTGAGCCCCCCGCCTTTGGCCCCGCGCTCGAATATGGTGACATCATGGCCCAGCATGGCCGCGCGGTGCGCGAAGGCGAGGCCGGCCGGGCCGGCCCCGATCACGGCAAGCCTGCGCCCACTCAGGGGCGCCCGCGCGAACGGATGCGCCCCGCTCTGCTCGGCCCTTGCCATCACGGCATCGACGCTGCTGCGCTGCAACAAGCCGATTTTTACCGGGCTGCCCTCGGTTTGGTTGACGACGCAGGCCCCCTCGCACAGCACTTCGGTGGGGCAGGCGCGCGCGCATGTGCCTCCCAAGATATTGGCATCCAGGATCGTCTGGCCCGATCCCAGCACATTGCCATTGCGGATCTGCTGAATGAATTTGGGAATATCGATGGCCGTGGGGCAGGCGCGGATGCAGGGCGCATCATAGCAATACAGGCATCGGGCCGCCTCGATCCGGGCCTGCGCATCTGTCAGGGGGGGGTGCAAATCGCAACAGTTCGCGGCGATTTCCGCCGCGCTCAGGGCCGAATTATCCAGGGGGCTGGCTAACCGCTTCACGCAATCAAAAGCCTTTCTCCCTGGCAAGATTGGCCAAACCCAATACCGTGCCAAAACATCATCTGCGCGCTTTCGCCAGTTCGAACTTGCCTAGCGCCGGCAATGAGTCGCATAATTTTACCAAGTGATCAAGAAATTCACGAAGCGGGAGGCCGACATGTTCAAGGACATCATCATCGCCAAGCGCGATGGCCTGGCCCTTTCGCGCCAAGCGATCGGTGAATTCGTGGGCGGGCTAAGCGATCATTCCTTGCCGGCCGAGCAAATCTCGGCGCTGGCCATGGCCATCCTGCTGCGGGGCATGTCCGATCAGGAAACCGGCTGGCTGACGCAGGCCATGGCCGCTTCGGGCATTATGCTGGATTGGCACCACGAGGGCCTGGCCGGCCCCGTGGTCGATAAACATTCCACGGGCGGGGTGGGTGATAAGGTTTCCCTGATGCTGGCCCCGATCGTGGCCGCCTGCGGCGGCTACGTGCCCATGATTTCCGGGCGGGGCCTTGGCCATACGGGCGGCACGCTGGACAAGATGAGCGCGATCGCGGGCTATCGCGTCGATCCCGATCTCGCTTTGCTGCGCAAGGTGGTGCGCGAGGTGGGCTGCGCCATTATCGGCCAAACCAGCGATCTGGCCCCGGCGGACAGGCGCCTTTATGCCATCCGCGATGTCACCGGCACGGTGGAATCCATCCCGCTGATCACCGCCTCCATCCTCTCCAAGAAAGTGGCGGCGGGCCTGCAGGCCTTGGTCATGGATGTCAAAGTCGGCTCGGGGGCCTTCATGCGGGAACAGGCGCAGGCGCAGGCGCTGGCAGGGTCCATCATCGGCGCGGGCGAGGCGGCAGGCCTTCGCGTGCGCGCACTGATCACCGATATGAACGAGCCCTTGGGCACCAGCATCGGCAATGCCCTGGAAGTCCATGAAGCGGTCGCTTACCTTACGGGCAATCAGCGCGAGGCGCGCCTGCACGCGATAACCATGGCCTTGGCGAGCGAAATGCTGGTCGCCAGCGGCCTCGCGCCGGATCGCGAAGCGGGTGCGGCCAGGGCGCTGGCTGCTTTAGAGAGCGGCCAGGCGGCGGAGCGCTTCGCCCACATGGTGCGCGCGCTAAGCGGGCCTGGCGATTTCCTCGAAAACCCGGCGCGGCATTTGCCCAAGGCCGCCCATCACGCCCCGATTTTCGCACGCGAGGCTGGCTTTTTGAGCGCCACGGATGGGCGCGCCATCGGCAACGCCCTGATCGGCCTCGGCGGCGGGCGCCGCCAGCAGGATGATGTGCTCGATCTCGCAACCGGTTTCACCGAGGTGCAGCCCATCGGGGCAGCGGTTGGCCCCGATGCCCCGCCCTTGGCCATCGCCCACGCTTCGAGCCCGGCGGCGCTGGAAGGCACCATCCGCGCTTATCTGGCCGCGTGCGAAATTTCCCCCGCACCGCCCGCTTCGCGCCCTTTGATCACGGCCCATTTGCCGCTAACCCGGCAATAGCAAAACCTGGAGAAGGACATGGATCCGCGTTTCATCGGCCTGGGCGGCGGCCTGGCGATTCTGCTCATCGCCCTGATCTTCTCCAATAGGCGGCGCGCCATCAATCTGCGCATTGTCGCTTCAGCGCTTTTGCTGCAAATCGCCATCGGGTTTTTCGTGCTGAAAACCCCCATCGGCAAAATCGTGATCTTGCGCATCTCCGAGGCCGTCAACACCGTGATCGGCTATTCCAATGCCGGCATTTCCATGGTGTTCGGCAAGCTGGCGAGCGACGCCAATCTGGGCGTCATTTTCGCCGTGCATGTCTTGCCGATCCTCATCTTTTTCTCGGCCTTGATCGCCGTCCTTTATCATCTGCGCATCATGCAATTGATCGTGGCCGGCATCGGCACGGCTTTGCATGTCCTGATCGGCGCACGGCCCGTCGAATCGCTCAATTCCGCCGCCACCATTTTCGTGGGGCAGACCGAATCGCCTCTGGTGATCAAACCCTATCTCGATCGCCTGACGGAGCCGCAAGTCTTTGCCATCATGGTGGCGGGCATGGCCTCCGTGGCCGGAACGGTGCTGGCCGCCTATGCCCTGTTGGGCATTGATATCGGCTATCTGCTGGCTGCCAGCTTCATGGCCGCCCCCGGGGGCCTGCTGATGGCCAAGCTGATCATGCCGGATGAAAAAGGCCCCCAAAGCGATCGCTTGCAGGTTTCGGCCATCCTGGCCGAACGCTCCCAGGCTGATAATGTGATCATGGCGGCGGGCATCGGCGCGCAAGACGGCCTGAAACTGGCCTTCAATATCGGGGCCATGCTGATCGCTTTTGTTGGCCTGATCGCCTTGTTGAACGGCATCATGGGCGGGCTGGGCGGCCTGTTTGGCCATCCCGATTTGAGCATGCAGCAAGTGTTGGGCTGGGCTTTTTCCCCCCTGATGGCCCTGGTGGGCGTTCCCTGGGCCGAGGCCCAGCAGGCCGGGGCCATATTCGGCCAAAAGCTGATCCTCAACGAATTCGTGGCCTATGCCGATCTTGGCCAGATCCAATCTGGCCTTTCGGCGCGCACGGTGACGATCCTGACTTTCGCGCTGTGTGGATTTGCCAATTTCTCGTCCATCGCCATCCAGATGGGGGCGCTGGGGGCGCTGGCTCCGCAACTAATGCCCGTCATCGCCAAATTCGGTCTTCGCGCGGTCTTGGCCGGTTCGCTCTCCAATTTGATGAGCGCGACCATTGCCGGCGTTTTGCTCGCGTTCTGACAAGGGGCCAAGACATGCGCCGATTGATCATCGATTGCGATCCGGGTCAGGACGATGCCGTCAATCTGCTGCTGGCCTTTTCGGCCCGCGATCGCTTCGATCTGTTGGGCATCACCAGCGTGGCCGGCAATGCCCCGCTGGAGCTGACACAGCGCAATGCCCGCCTCCTCGCCGATCTGGCCGGGCGCGGGGATGTGCCCGTCTTTGCCGGCTGCGATCGCCCGCTGGTGCGCGATCTGATCACCGCCGCGCATGTGCATGGCGCGACCGGCCTCGATGGGGTGGAATTGTGGGAGCCACGCACGCCCCTGGCCGCGCAGCACGGCGTGCTGTTTCTGATCGAGGCGCTGCGCGCCGCGCCCGATGCCTCCGTGACCTTGGTGGCCACCGGCCCCTTGACCAATATCGCTTTGGCTTTGGCCATGGCCCGGACGGCCAGTGACTGCAACACATTTTGTTCCG
>CAZAGL010000192.1:0-4874 GCA_964484435.1 uncultured Caulobacteraceae bacterium | reverse complement strand
CACGCACCTCTATCGCGGGCTTGTTATCGCAGTGCAGTATCTTTTCGGCCTGGAAGTGCGCATAGAGCGGTGGCCGTGTTGCGACGCGGCCAAGACAGCTTGGGAGTTTGGAATGAATATGGTGCGATCCTTCTTGGGCCGATTGGCCTGCGTGGCCGCTTTGGCAATGGTTTCGGCCCCCGCCGCCTGGGCCGGGGAATGCCCGGCCGCCTCGGTCAAGGACGATGCCACGCCGCCCGGGCCGAGCGCCCCGAAAGGCGTGACGGACACGGTCATTTCTTCGATCGATCTGTCGAAGGGCTATGGCATCGAAGGGCGGCTGCTGCGCGCGCGCCGCCTGGTGATCGAGCCGGGCGGCATCGTGCCCTGGCATGGCCATGGCGAGCGGCCGGCCAATATCTATGTGCTGCAAGGCCAGATCACCGAATTCCGCAGCAATTGCGCCGTGCCGATCATCCACAAAAAGGGCGATGTGGTGGCCGAACAGGGCCCCATCTTCCATTGGTGGCGCAATGACAGCCATGGCAAAGTCGTGCTGCTCTCTTCCGATATCCTGCCGCCAACCGGCAAGCCCGAAGACAGCATGTGAGGGTGATGGGGCAGCGCGGGCGACCGATCCCGCGCTGCTTTCTTGCCCGCTTGATCTGGAGGATGGATGGCCGCCGCACCTTTTGCCGCTGAGACATTGCGCGCGCCGGCTCTGCCGATCAGCCTGACGCAGGGGTTTAACCTCTTTGTCATTGGGCTGACGGCGTTTTTGACGGTCGTGGACCTGTTCGCCACCCAGGCCATTTTGCCGCAATTGGCAGCCCATTATGGCGTTTCTTCCGCCGCCATGGGCGTGGCCGTCAATGCCAGCACCTTGGGCATGGCTGGGGCCGGCCTGTTGGTCGCCGTGTTTTCGCGCCATCTCAACCGCCGCCTCGGCGTGATGTTCAGCCTCATCGCGCTGGCCATCCCGACAAGCTTGCTGGCCTTTGCCCCCGATCTCAACAGCTTTGCGGCTCTGCGCGTGTGCCAGGGGGCCTTGATGTCGGCGGCCTTCACGCTGATGCTGGCCCATCTGGGGGAGCGCTGCACCGTTTCGGCGGCAAGCGGGGCCTTCGCCGCCTATGTAACAGGCAATGTGGCCAGCAATTTGTTTGGCCGCATGCTGTCGGCATCCTTGGTGGGCGTTCTGGGCCTGCACTGGAATTTCTATGTCTTTGCGGCCCTCAATGTGCTGGGCGGCGTGCTGGTCTGGGCCACATTGAGCCGCGCCGCGCCCCTGCCCAGCTTGATGGGCGGCGCTGCCTCGCCCTTCACGGCCTTGCTGGCGCATGCCAAAAACCGCCAATTGCGCGTTGCGTTCGCCATCGGCTTTTGCATCCTGTTCGCCTTCATCGGGGTGTTCACCTATGTGAATTTCGTGCTGATCACGCCGCCTTTGGCGCTTCTCCCCAAATATGCTGGCCTCGTATTCCTGGTGTTCGCGCCGTCGATTTTCACCACGCCGATGGCCGGCTGGGTGGTGAAACGCGCCGGCGCGCGCCTCGCCATGTGGCTGGGGCTGGGCATCGCGCTGATCGGCCTGCCTTTGCTCATTTCGCCGCATCTGGCGCTGGTGTTGGCGGGCCTGGTCCTGGTGGCCAGCGGCACGTTTTTCGCGCAGGCGATTGCCACGGGCTTTGTCAGCCGCTCGGCCAAGGAAGATCGCGGCGCGGCCAGCGGGCTTTATCTTGCCTGTTATTTCCTTGGGGGCATGGTGGGCACGGCCGTGCTCGGAGCTTTGTTCGAAGCTTATGGCTGGGCGACCTGTATCGGTGGGGTGGCGGTCGCCCTGGTGGTCGCTGGCCTGCTGGCCGTGCGCATGCGGGAGGAGGCGAAATGAGCATGGGTTTTGCCCATAGGCAGGTGCAGAGCCGCTGTTGCCCTTTATCGAAAAAGCGCCAAGCGTGGTGTTGAGGAAAAGCCCATGGCAAAGATATCCGAAGTGAAGGCGATCAATGTGGCCCTGCAGGGCGGCGGCTCGCACGGGGCCTTCACCTGGGGGGTGCTCGATCGCTTGCTCGAAGACGATCGGCTGGAGATCGAGGCCGTGACCGGGGCCTCGGCCGGGGCGATGAACGCTGTCGTGCTGGCCGATGGCCTGGCCAATGGCTGCAAGCAGGAGGCGCGCCAGGCCTTGCGCATCTTCTGGGAAGGCGTCGGGGAGGCGGCGCAAGCTAGCCCGATCCAGCGCTCGCCCATCGATGCCTGGCGCGGGGTGTGGAATCTCGATTCTTCACCCGCTTATCTGTGGTTTGATCTGCTTTCGCGTGTGGCCAGCCCCTATGACATCAATCCCTTCCAGCTCAATCCGCTGCGCGATCTCGTCAAGCGCCTTGTCAATTTCGAGCGGGTGCGGGCCTGCGCCGGTTTGCAGATTTTCATCTCGGCCACCAATGTGGAAACCGGGCGGGCCAAGGTGTTCCACCGCGAGGAGATCACCGCCGATCATGTGATGGCCTCGGCCTGTCTGCCCGATATGTATCAGGCCGTCGAAATCGAGGGCTGCGTCTATTGGGATGGCGGCTATATGGGCAATCCGCCGCTTTGGCCCTTGTTCGATAACGCCGTTTCCAACGATGTGGTGCTGGTGCAGATCAATCCGTTCCACCGCAAGGGTGCGCCCACCAAGGCCCGCGATATTTTCAGCCGCCTCAACGAAATCACCTTCAACGCCTCCTTGATGCGGGAATTGCGCTCCATCGATTTCATCACCGGCCTGTTGAAGGCCGGCCGCCTGGAGGGCACGGGCTATCGGCCCGTTTTCGTGCACATGATCGGCGATGAGGAGGCGCTTTCCGCGCTGGGTGCCTCATCCAAGCTCAACGCGGAATTGGCCTTTTTGCATGTCTTGTTCGATCGCGGACGGGCCGCGGCCGATCAATGGCTGGCCACCTGCTTTGCCGGCGTGGGGGAGCGCTCCACGCTGGATCTTGATGTGGTGTTCGCGGGGGAGGATGATCCCCTGGATGGCAAGCGCATCCATCGCGATGCCGCCTTCCGCTCGGCCAAGCCGCCCCCCGGGAAATAGCTTATGGATCAAAGCCCATTGGAAGGCGCTTTGGAGGCGCTGGCCATTGCGCTGCGCAGCTTTGCCGATTGGGCGGAGCATCTGCCGCACGCGCCGGCCGATCCCGAGCACGCCGCCGCCGGCCAGGTATTGGCCGCGAATTTGGTGCCGGCCATCGCCGAGGCCCGCGCGCTGCTTGATCTGCCCCGGGTGCCCGGGTAAGCGATCTATTCGCGTTTCACGAAAGCTTTGAGGCCGTCATGACACAGCAAGGGGAAGTTCTCGTCAGTGGGGGCTCGGGCTTCATTGGCGGCTGGTGCATTCTCGCATTGCTGCGGGCGGGCTGGCGCGTGCGCACCACCATCCGCTCCTTGAGCCGCGAAGCGGAGGTGCGAGCCTGGCTGGAGAAAGAGCACCCGCTAGCGGATCGGCTGCGGTTTTTCCAGGCCGATCTGTTGAGCGATGCCGGCTGGGCCGATGCGATTGCCGGCTGCGAATATGTTTTGCATGTGGCCTCGCCGATCCCGGTCAGCCTGCCGAAAAACGATGATGAGCTGGTCATCCCGGCGCGCGAAGGCACGCTGCGGGTGCTGAAGGCGGCGCGCGATGCCGGGGTCAAGCGGGTGGTTGTCACTTCCTCGACCGCGGCCGTGACTTATGGCGTCAAGGGCCCGCGCACCACCCCCTTCACCGAGGAGGATTGGACCGATCCCACCCATTCCGATACCAGCCCCTATATCCGCTCCAAAACCATCGCCGAGCGCGCGGCCTGGGATTGGCTGGCCAAAGAGGGCGGGGGCCTTTCGATGGCCACAGTCAATCCCGGCGCGGTGCTGGGGCCCATATTGGGCAAGGATTTTTCGCCATCGGTGCAGATCGTGCAGCGTTTGCTGGAGGGCTCCATGCCGGGCTGCCCGCGCTTTGGCTTTCCGCTGGTCGATGTGCGCGATATCGCCGATCTGCAGGTGCGGGCCATGACCCATCCGCAGGCCCACGGCCAGCGCTTTTTGGCGGCCAATGATTTCTTTTGGATGTCGGATGTGGCCAAGACGCTGAAGGCGCGCATGGGTGCGGTGGCACGCAAGGTGCCGACCCATGAATTGCCCAATTTCCTGGTTCGCCTGGTTTCGCTGATGGATCCCACCATCCGCTCGGTGGCCTTTGAGCTTGGCCGGGCCCGGCCAGTCAGCAATGCCAAGGCCAAATCCGTGCTGGGCTGGGCCCCGCGCAGCAATGAAGAGGCCATTGTGGCCTGCGCCGAAAGCCTCATCAAGCACGCCATCGTCAAGGTTTAGGCTGCTGGCCAAGGCGGGCGTTTGCGCCGACGCAAGATGCCGCGCAGGCGGATGCGCCGCCAAAAGCGCTTTTTTTCTGGCTTGGGCAGTGGCGTCAGCAGGCGTACGAAATCCTCGGTGCAGGCGCGCCAGGAATATTTCTCCGCGTGGCGGCGGGCGCTGGCGCGCTCGATGGCCAAAGCCTCGTGAAAGGCGGCCTGCAAATCGGGCAAGGCCGCGCCGGCCCCGGAGCCGGGCAGGATATCGATCGGCCCCGGCGCATCGAAAGCGGCAACCGGCGTGCCGCAGGCCAGAGCCTCCAGGATGACCAGCCCGAACGTATCGGTGCGGCTTGGAAAGACGAAGACATCGGCATCGGCATAATGGCGGGCCAGATCCTCGCCGAAACGCACGCCCACGAAATGCACATCGGGATATTTGGCCGTCAGGCTGAGCCTGGCCGGGCCATCGCCCACGATCACCTTGGTGCCCGGCACATCCAGGGCCAAGAAGGCCTCGATGTTTTTTTCCACGGCCACGCGCCCGACATACACGCTCACCGG
>CAZAGL010000191.1:0-4880 GCA_964484435.1 uncultured Caulobacteraceae bacterium | reverse complement strand
CGCAGGCACGCCAGGCGGGCGCGGCCGGTCGGTGGGGGTGCGCGGGGGGGCTTGTCAACCAGCTTGGCGGGGGAGGGACTTGTCAGCCAACTCGCGCTATGCGTTAGTTTGTGGGCCAAAAGCGTAAAAGTAGTAATCTTGGAGATTCGGAATTGGCTTTGGAAGAGGGCCCCTCGGCGTTGGATGTGGCTGTTTATGCGCGCGATATCGCGGGCAATCTGGAGGCCATGACGGCCGAAGCCGGTTTGATCGGCTTATCGGCTTTGTTTCGCGCTTGCGCCTTGGAGGCGGCAGAAAGCCTGCGCCATCTGGCCCGCGGGGCCCAGGAAAGCCGTTCTCAGAAGGCCGCCAGCGAAGATGCCGCATAACCCCCCGGCAAAGACGCGGCGCGCCCCTCCAATTCCAATTCCATCAAGGCCGCCGAAATCTCAGAAATCGGCGCATCGGCCGCGCGCGCCAAATCATTGATATGCATGGGCGTGGGCGAAAGGAGGCGGGCCAATCTGCCCAGCAAAGCGGGATCTGGGGTGCGATCCTCAACCTCGTCTGGAGCTTGAAGGATGGCCGGATCGGCCCATTGCCAGGCCGGGCGGGGGGCGGCCCGGATATGCTCGAGGATATCGTGCGCCGTCTCGATCAAAGCGGCGCCATCCTTGATGAGGGCGTTGACGCCGCGCGCTCGCGGATCCAGCGGGGAGCCCGGCGCGGCCATCACTTCGCGGCCTTGCTCGGCGGCGGCCCGCGCGGTGATCAGCGAGCCGGATTTCAACGCGGCCTCGACCACCACCACACCGAGGCTGAGGCCGGAAATGATGTGGTTGCGGCGCGGAAAATCCCGGGCTCTGGCCACCGAATCCACGGGCGCTTCAGAAACCACGAGGCCGTGATCCACCAATTGCCCGTGCAGCGCCAGATGCTGGGGCGGATAGGGGTGGAGCAAGCCGCCGGCCAGCACGCCAACACTGCCGGTGGGGAGGCTCGCTTTATGGGCCGCCCCATCCACGCCGCGGGCCAGCCCGGAAATGACCGTTACCCCCGCTTCGCCCAGGCCGCGCGCCAATTCCTCCGCCAGGCGCAGGCCAGCCGCCGAAGCATCGCGCGCACCAACCAAAGCGATACAGGGCCGCGCCAGCAGGGCGAGATTGCCCCGCACGGCGATGCAAGGCGGGGGCGGGGAAAGATGGCGCAGCAAAGCCGGATAATCCGGTTCCATCCAGGCCAGCAGGCGCGCGCCGAGCTGTTCGAGCGCCTCCAATTCCTTCAGCGCCAGTTCGCGCGGAGCGGGGCTGAGGCTGCCCTTGGAAACGCGTGCCAATGCTTCCAGTGCCGCCTCCGCCGAACCAAAACGGGCCAGGAGGCGCGAAAACGTCAAAGCCCCCACGCGCGGGGTGCGGGCCAGCTGCAGCCAGCTGGTTCGCTCCCGGCTGCTAAGGGGGCGCGTGATCATGCCGGCTTGGCCCCCCCGATTTTCGGCTCCTTGCCTTGGATCAAACGGGCGATATTGGCGCGGTGCAGCCAGAAAATCAGCAGCCCGATCCCGGCGCAATAGGCGGTTTCCAGCCGCGAATGGTGCAAGGCCAAGGCAAAGATCGGGGCGAGAGCCGCGGCGGCCAGCGCGCTGAGCGAGGAAAAGCGAAACGTGAAGGCCATCATCAGCCAGGTGATTCCCGCACCGAGGCCCACCAAAGGCAGGCCGGCCAGCATAATCCCGAAAAACGAGGAAACCCCCTTGCCCCCCTTAAAGCGCAGCCAAATGGGAAAGCAATGGCCCAAAAGCGCGGCCAATCCGGCGGCCAGCCCCACATTGCGCCCGAACAACCAAGAGGCCAGCAGCAAGGCCAGCCCGGCTTTGCTGGAATCGAGCAAAAAGGTGGCGACGGCCAAATCCTTGCGCCCGGCCCGCCACATATTGGTGGCCCCGATATTGCCCGAGCCGATCTTGCGCAGATCGCCGAGGCCAAACAGACGGCCAAGGATGAGCCCCCAGGGCGCAGAGCCCAAGAGATACCCGCCCAAAACCGCACAGGCATAAGCATAAAACGGCGGAAAATACATGGATCAGCCCTCGCGTTGATAGACAATCTGCCCGGCGCAGAGCGTCATCTGAACCTGCCCCTGGAACAATTGCGCATCAAAGGGCGTATTGCGCGATTTCGACAAGAGCTTGTCGGCCTGGCAGCGATAGGGCGCGTAAAGATCGACGAGGATGAGATCGGCCGGTGCGCCGGCCTTCAGCCGCCCTTGCGGCAGGCCCAGCAATTCAGCGGGGCGCAAAGCCGCCGCCCGCCACAAGGCCAAAAGGCTTGCCCCCTGCGAATGGTGCAGGCGCAACAAACCCGGCAGCAGGGTTTCCAGCGCGGCGGCCCCAAAGGCGGCTTCATCGAAGGGCAGGCGCTTATATTCGGCCGGATGCGGATCATGGCCCGAAACCACGACATCGATCAGGCCATTGATCAGCGCCTCGCCTAGAGCGAGGCGATCTTCTTCGCTGCGCAAGGGCGGAGACAGCTTGGCGAAGGTCCGGTAATCGCCGATGTCCAGCTCATTGAGCGTCAAATGATGCACGCTGACGCTGGCCTGCACGGCCAGGCCTGCCTGCTTGGCGCGGCGCAGCGGCTCCAGGCTGGCGCGCGCCGAGAGCATGTCCAGCAGCAGGCGCGCACCCGTCAGCTCACCCAGAGCCAGATCCCGCATCACGCCAATGGTTTCGGCCGCGACGGGGATGCCGCGCAGGCCAAGGCGCCCGGCAAATTCCCCCGCATGCATGACCCCGCCTTTGGCCAGAAAGGCATCTTCGGGGCGGTGCGCGCACAAAAGCCCGAACATTTTGGCATAGCTCAAGGCGCGCCGCAGAACCTGGCTGTCCTGAATCGGCTTATCGCCATGCGCGAACATCACGGCCCCGGCTTCGGCCAGCAGGCCGATTTCCGCCATGGCCTCACCCATCAGGCCTTTCGTCAGCGCCGCGGCGGGCAGGATGCGCACGCAGCTGCGCGCCGCTGCCCGTCGCAACACGAAATCCACCAGGCTGACATCATCGATCACCGGATGGGTATTGGGCTGGGCGATCAAGGTGGTGACACCGCCAGCGGCAGCCGCGCGCCCCGCGCTTTTGAAGGTTTCGCGGTGCTCGGCCCCCGGCTCACCCAAGACAACGCGCATATCGATCAGGCCTGGCGCAAGCAGCAGGCCCTTCCCATCCAAAATCTCGCCGTCAAAGCCGGGTGGCGGGTGCAGCAGGCCCGCTTCGGCCGCCAGGATCAGCCCATCCTGGTGGATCAGCCCGCCAGGCCCGTCATAGCCGCTGGCCGGATCCAGCAGGCGGGCATTGCAGATCAGCTGGGCCCGCTTGCTCATGAATGGCCCGATGGGTGGCAGGCCAAGGCCTCAAGCACGGCCATGCGCAGAGCCAATCCGGCCCCCACTTGGCGCTCGATCAGGCTGATGGCTGGGTCATCGGCCACGCTGGAATCGATCTCCACGCCTCGGTTCATGGGTCCAGGATGCATGACCAGAGCCCCCGGCTTGGCCAGCGCCAGCTTTTCGGGATCGAGGCCATAAAACCAGAAAAACTCCCGTTGGGAGGGCACGAAGGCCCCCTCCATGCGCTCGCGCTGCAAACGCAGCATCATGATCACATCGGCATTGGGCAAGCCTTCGCGCATGGAACAATGCACGCTTGCGCCCCATTGCTCGACCCCGGCGGGCATCAGCGTGGGTGGCCCGATCAGCCGCACCTGCGCGCCCAGCATTTGCAGCAGCGCGACATTCGAACGCGCCACGCGCGAATGCAGCACATCGCCGCAGATCGCCACGATCACCCCTTCCAGCCGGCCCAGCGCCCGGCGGATCGTCAAGGCATCGAGCAGGGCCTGGGTCGGGTGTTCGTGCTGGCCATCGCCGGCATTGACCACCGCGCAGCCGACTTTACGTGCCAGCAATTGCACCGAGCCAGAAGCCCCATGGCGCACCACCAGCAGATCCGGGCTCATGGCATTCAAGGTGGCGGCCGTATCGATCAGGGTTTCGCCCTTGGCGACGGAGGAGGCGGCAATGGCCATGTTCATGACATGGGCCCCCAGGCGCTTGGCCGCGATCTCGAAACTACTTTGCGTGCGCGTGGAGTTTTCGAAAAACAAATTGATCAGCGTGCGGCCCTGCAACGGAAAAAAGTTTTCCACAGGTTTGTTCGCGCCGTCGAGGAAGGCCTCGGCCCGATCGAGCAATGCCAAGGCCAGGCCAGCATCCAGATCCAGCACCGAGAGCAAATGCTTGTGGCGTAAGCAAACCGGGCCAGAATCGGCCCGGATCCGGGGATAAGGGAAATTGGCGCTCACGGCCCCAGTGTTAGCGCTTTCAGGGAAAGCCGCGCAAGCATGGCAAGATTATGGCATCAAGTTTTCCACAATGCCGTATTTGCGCCACCGAATCGGAACGATAACAGAACATGCAGATTGGCTGCTGGGGCGTTAAGGAAGAGTGAAGGAGCGCGTCATGGACGATCTCACCTTTATGCCGGCCGGAATGGCGCTGGCCGCCTTGGTTTCCGGTTTGGCCGGCGCTGCCACCGAGGCACCCAGCTTTCAGGCCAGCGCCAAGGCCGAGGCGGAAGCCGCATCGGCGCTGCAGGACGCCATCGCCAGCTTCGAGCCGACGGAGCCCTTCATCCTTTCTGATGCGGATGAGCCGGCCTATTCCGATGTCCCGCTAGGCGATTGAGCGGTTGCATAAGGGTTGACGAACACCGCTTCCGCCGGGCGCTGAAACGCCGCCGCGATGCGGAAGGCCAGATCCAGCGATGGGTCATGCCGATCGGCCTCGATGGCGATGATGGCCTGGCGCGAAACGCCAACGCGGGTGCCAAGTTCGGCCTGGGTCCA
>CAZAGL010000190.1:0-4886 GCA_964484435.1 uncultured Caulobacteraceae bacterium | reverse complement strand
TCATGCCAAAGGCGTTGCGAAGCGACGAGCTTTGGCATCCATCCCCAACATGGATCCCACCGCTGCCTGCGGCCCGGTGGGATGACGAAAGACCTGATCCGTTATGCCCAAAACCGCCCCTCGATCCCCGGCTCCGGCCGCGCCGAACCGGGGAGGACGCAAGATATTGTAGTTGTTTGTTATTTTCCGCCATACCAAAGGCTGCGCGCAGCTAGCCTGCTAGCCAATGGCCCAGATCGAGCAAGCCCGCTTCCACATTTGGGCGGTGGTTTCATCCCAATCATGGCCCATCGCATCGCCGGGATTGGGGCTGGAGGATTCGCGCCAGATGCCTTCCAGTTCGCGTTCCAGCTCGTCGCGCAGAACGGTGAGATAAACGCGGCGCGGATTGGTGATGCGCATGCCATCCAAGGCCTGAGTAATCCGATCGAGGCCCGCGAAGGCTTCGATGAGTTGCGCCTGTCGTTCTTCTTCGCCGTTTGGTGAATATGCCGAAGCCATGCTTACTCCGTATTGCTGAGCGCAAGAACCAGGTAACGCGTAGACCACGATCCATGTGAACCGACCACTCAACCTAAACGGCAATGTCGCAAAACTTCAAGCCCCGCCCTGCACAATTCGTTGATCAGGCAAAGCGCTGGTCGCGGCGCGCGAAAACGCCAATTGCGATCTTGCGCGGGCGGGCACGCGCGCCCTAGATGCGCCAGCATGGCCCGCTTTCTCATCACCTCCGCGCTTCCCTACATTAATGGCATCAAGCATCTGGGCAATCTGGCCGGATCCATGCTGCCCGCCGATGCCTATGCGCGCTTTCGCCGCCTGCAGGGGCACGAAGTGCTGTTTTTGTGCGCCACCGATGAGCACGGCACCCCGGCCGAGCTCGCCGCCGCCGAGGCCGGCCAGGATGTGCGCGCCTATTGCGATGCGCAATTCGCCGTCCAAAAACAGGCTTGTGAGGGCTTTGCCCTGTCCTTTGATCATTTCGGGCGCTCCTCCAGCCCGCAAAACCGGGCTTTGACCCAGGCCTTTGCCCAGGTTCTGGAGGAAAACGGCTTGATCGAGGAGCGGATCTCCAAACAGATCTATTCCATCGAAGATGGGCGTTTCTTGCCCGATCGCTATGTCGAGGGCATGTGCCCCAAATGCGGGTTTGAGCGCGCGAGGGGGGATCAATGCGATTCCTGCGGCTCGCTGCTCGATCCCGTCGATCTGCTCAATCCGCGCTCCAAGATCTCCGGCTCGGCCCGATTGGAAGTGCGCGATACCGCGCATTTGTTCCTGCTTCAGCCCAAAATGCAGGAACGCATCCGCGCCTGGGTGGATCGGGCGCAAGACTGGCCCAGCCTGGCGCGCTCCATCGCCTATAAATGGCTGGATGAGGGGCTGATCGATCGCGCCATCACCCGCGATCTTTCCTGGGGCGTGCCGGTTTCGGGCCAGGAGGGGCCCCGGCCTGGCTTCGAAAACAAGGTATTTTACGTCTGGTTCGATGCGCCGATCGAATATATCGCCTGTGCGCAAGAGGCGGGCCTGGATTGGGCCCGCTGGTGGCGCACCGATCAAGGCGCGGCCGATGTCACCTATGTCCAGTTCATGGGCAAGGATAATGTGGCCTTCCACACCGTCAGCTTTCCCGTCACGCTGATGGGCACCAATCAGCCCTGGAAGCTGGTGGATCGGCTCAAGGCCTTCAACTGGGTGACCTGGTATGGCGGCAAATTCTCCACCAGCGAAAAGCGCGGCATTTTCATGGATCAAGCGCTGGAGGTGCTGCCCAGCGATTGCTGGCGCTGGCATCTTTTGGCCAATGCCCCCGAAAGCGCCGATAGCGCCTTCACGCTGGAGCAATTGCAGGCCAGCGTGAATTCCGATCTGGCCAATGTGTTCGGCAATCTGATCAACCGGATCATGCGCTTTTGCGAGGCGCGCTTTGAAGCGAAGCTGCCCGATGGGGCGATGGCGGGCGCGCGCGAGGCGGATCTCGCCCAGCGGCTTGGCGCAGGCATCGCAGCGCTGACGGCGCATTTCGAAGCCATGGAATTTCGCAAGGCGGCGGCCGAACTGCGCGCCCTTTGGGCCATGGGCAATGAATATCTGCAGATCGCCGCGCCCTGGACGGCCATCAAGACCGATCCGGAGGCGGCCGCCCTTGGGGTGCGAATCGGCCTCAATCTCTGCGGCGTGCTGGCCATCCTGTCCCAGCCCTTCATCCCCGATGCGGCCAAGGCGGTGTTGGATGGGCTGCATGTTCCGGTCGAAAACCGCAATTGGCCCTTGGCCAGCGATGCGGGCCTGCTCGATGCCCTGCCGCGCGGTTTGCCGATCGCCGCCCCGGACGTGCTGTTCAAAAAGATCGAGGATGCGCAGATCGCCCAATGGGCGGAGCAATTCGGCGCGGGCTGAGCCGTTTCAGCGCGCTTTGCCGCCCCATTGCGCATCGAGGAAATCGAGGGCGCGATCCCAATCGCTTTGGTGCACGCCGTGAAATCCCCGGCGCCAGTAATAGGCCAAGGGCTTGTCCATTTGGGGCTTGCGCGGATCGGTTTGATCAAAGGGCGGGGCCCCCGCCAATTGGTAAACCGGATCGGCCCCGTGCAGCGCCGCCAGCGCGCCATTGGGATCGCCCCACACATCGCGGCGCGCCCCACCGATCAAAACGGGGCGCGGCGCGATCAGCGCGATCAATTGGTGCTGATCGATCGGCAGATCGCCATGATAGCCGGCATAGGCGCGATAGGCTGGTGCGAACCAATGGGGATAGGCCTCGGTAATCTGTTGGGTGCTTTCGCCCACCTCGTCCCGGCCGAGGGAGGCACCGCCCGTGCCGGGTTGCAGCGCAATGACGGCGGGCAAGCGCGGATCAAAAGCGGCGGCGGCCAAAGCGGCCTTGCCATTGCGCGAATGGCCCCAAAGCGCGACATGCGCGCCATCCACGCGGGGATCGCTTTGCAGCGCCTCATAGGCGCGCGAATAGGCCCAGGCCCAGGCCAGGATGGCCCCGGTGCGCTGCTGCGGTGGCGTGCCGGGTGGTGTCAGGGCCTCTAGGGCCGCGATGGTTTGCGGGCTGTCGCGATCGGGCACGATTTCCCCGGCATACATGGCCGCGATGCCATAGCCGCGCCGCAGAATTTGGTGAAAAGGTGGTTCTGTGATGCGGCGGCCGAAGATGGTGGTGACCATCAGGCGCGAAAACCAGCCGGTTTCGCAGCCCAAATTGGCCGGCGCGGCCACGCCCTTGAACTTGCGCAAGGCCGCAGCATTGCCGCAGAAATTCTCCATCAGGACAATCGGCACGGGGCCCTTGGCGGCCTTGGGCAAGACCAAAGCCAGATGGAAGCGGAAACGCGGCGCGCCAGCATCTTCGCCGAGGCCGATATCCCATTGCTCGACGCGGCCCAGACCCCCAAACGCATCGGCGGCGATGATCTCGCGGGCCAGGATGTGCACGGCCATCGGCTCGGGATAGGCCCCATACATGGTCTCGGCAAAGACCTCTCGCAGCACCGGCACGCGCCTTTGCTGCCATGCCGCGAAATCGGTGATCGCCTCATCGTCCTCAAAGGCTGCCAGCACAGGCGGCGCGGCTTGCATCTGCGCCTTGGGATGCAAGGGGGCGTTGGGCAGGCCGGCCGCCGCGCAGCCCGCGAGGGCGGCGATGGCGGCACTTGCGAAGGCCGGTCTGGCAGGGCGCATCATGGTTCCTCGATCTTATAGCCTTTGTCGCGATAGGATTTCAGGAAATCGCCAAACAACAGCGTGTCAATATCGGCCACCAGAAAAGTAGAGGCATTCTTCTGGACGGATTGTTCGACCGTCTCGCGCCATTTTGCATTGCGCTCATCGAGCAGTCTGGAAAGCTCCTTTGAGCCACGCAGCACACCCTCGCACGATTTTCGGCGTTGTGGCTCGGGCATGGCGCGCAGGCTGGCGACATCGCCGCGGGCCCAGGCATTGGCGCGGCTGCGCAGGCGCGGCAGATCAAGCTCCAATTGATCCAAGGTTTCCTTGAGGCAGCCGATTTCGTTTTGATCCGCGGCGGCGAACGCTTCGCGCAACGCCAATTTGGGATTGCCTCTGTATGTTAATGACGTGGTGGTCCATTTCTTTTTCTTCTTTTTGGCGATTTTCTGAATATCTCCCACCAGATTTTGCGTCTTGAGATTGATTTGATCATAGGCCTGCCCCTCGAGTTGCCCTGCCGCCAAAAGGGGGCGCAGGGTTTCCCATTCATCGGGCGCAGCCCCATAACGGGCCCGCGCCGCGGAAAAGCGCGCGTAGAGATCGGGGTCCAGCACATCCTTCAGCTTCGCGCCTTCCGCGCTCTTGCTTTGTTTGCGGAACTCCAAAAGCAGCCCGATGAGTTTGAAGGGCCCCACGCCAGCAATGTTAAGGGTGACCCCCGTGGACGTAACCACATCGGCATCGCCGATCAAAGCCTCCACGGTTTTTGAATTCCACTTGACGCCCTTGGGCAGCGGCGAAATGGCGCCGAATACCACCAATTCATGGCCATCCTTGCTGATGCGCCAGACGCGCGGGCCGGATCTCTCGCCGGTTACGATGATTTCTTCGCTGGCATCGGCCGGGATTTGGGCGCGGGCCGGGGCGAGGCCAGCGATGATGAGCGCCAGGGCCAGAAGGAAACTTCGCATCGAGACGCCCATCGGTAATCCGCCCGAAAAGCCGGCTGTGTGCGGATCAAATGTGGAAAAATTGAGATTGCCGTCGCTTCAGGGGCTGATGAGCAAAGTGTGTTTGTCAAGCATCTTCATCGGCTTCTCCTCAAGCCCACAGACAAGAAAGCGGCGCGGCCGCCAGCTTGCCACCAAAAGGCACGACATCCGTGCTGTCGTAGAGGACGACGCCAAACGCGAAGCGGTCCCCAC
>CAZAGL010000189.1:0-4916 GCA_964484435.1 uncultured Caulobacteraceae bacterium | reverse complement strand
GCCGGATTTCGCTGGGCCCGATGCTCTAATCGTTTGAATTTGCACATTTTCGGGCACAAAACCGCGACTACACTTTTGCCCGAAATGCGCGAGGCGTTGATCATTGGCCTTTGCTTGGTCCACCGTCATGGCTCGCTTCGTGACTGCCAACACAGTACAGCTTGGCGGCGAATCGGGAGCAAGAGATGAGTTTGATCATAGATGGGCCGCGTCTGGCCCCGGCCGCTGGCGGGCGCGCCGACAGCCTGGTTGTGCTGCTGCATGGCTATGGCTCCAACGGGGCGGATCTGTTGGCCTTGGCCCCCTATTGGGCGAAATTGCTGCCAAAGACGCAATTTCTTGCCCCCAATGCCCCCCAGCCTGTGCCGATGGCCCCCGGCGGCTTCCAATGGTTTGCCTTGGCCTCGGCCGATCCGCGTCTGCTCGATAGCGGGGCGCGCGCGGCGGCCGGGCCGCTGGATCGCTTTCTCGATCGCGAGCTGGAACGCTATGGCCTCGATGATACGCGCCTGGCGCTGATCGGCTTCAGCCAAGGCAGCATGATGGCCTTGGAGATCGGCCTGCGCAGGAAAATTGCCCCGGCGGGGATTATCGGCTTTTCCGGTGCTTTGGTTGGGCGCGCGCGTCTGAAGCAAGAGCGCCGCTGCGCGCCCGAAGTGCTGCTGATCCATGGCGATCGCGATGATCGCATCCCGCTGCCGGCCATGTTCGATGCCGCCGATGCCCTGGCGGAGGCGGGGGCCGGCGCGCAATGGCATATCTCCTACGGTGTCCCGCACAGCATTGGCCCCGATGGCCTGGAGCTGGGCGGCCAATTCCTGGCCCGCGTGCTGGCCCCAAAACGCGCGCTGCAGGCCAAATCGTGATGTTTGCGCCACGCGTCACGAACTTGTCGCGACGAATCGACTAAGGTGGGAATGGATCGATCTGGGGGATGCTATAGGCACCTATCGCATCGTCAGGGAAATCCGGGTCGGATTTCAATGGGTCCGATGCAATACTTGATTTGTTTTGCGCAATTTCGGTCACAAAACCACGACGATACTTTTGCCCGAAATGCGCTAAAGAGACGGTAACACACGCTAGGGAGGGCAGATCTTCAGTCCCCATTTCGTGGCAAGCTTGGCGGCCAAAGCCGCACGGGGAGGTTTCCGTGCAGGTCCATAAGGCCCCCCCTTCGGGTTTTCCGGCGTTGGTGCTCAACGCGGATTTTCGCCCGCTATCCTATTATCCGCTGTCGCTCTGGCCCTGGCAGGAGGCCATCAAGGCCGTCTTCCTGGACCGGGTGGATGTCATCGACAGCTATGAGCAGATCGTGCGCTCCCCCTCGATCGAGATGCGTCTGCCCAGCGTGATCGCGCTGCGCGAATTCGTCACCCAGGATCGCCCGCCGGCCTTCACCCGCTTCAACGTGTTTTTGCGCGATGGGTTTGCCTGCGTGTATTGCAATTCCGGTGCGGATCTCACGTTCGATCACCTCATTCCGCGCTCGCGCGGGGGGCGCACAACCTGGGAAAACATCGTGACGGCGTGCGAGCCGTGCAATCTGCGCAAAGGCGGGCGCCTGCTCAAGGATTGCGATATGCATCTGATCCGCAAGCCGCTGCGCCCGACCATGCCCATGCTGCAATCGGTGGGGCGGCGCTTTCCGCCCAATTATCTCCATGAAAGCTGGGTGGATTATCTCTATTGGGATATCGAGCTCGATCCATGATCCTGCGCCAATTGGCGCAGCAAGGGGGCGATGAGCGGCAAATCCGCCGGCGGCATGGGATAGGCGCTGAGCCTGGCCCCCTCCACCCATTCCAGCTTTTGCCCTTCGCGGGGCTGGGGCTGGCCTCGCCAATCACGCAACGCGAAGAGCGGCATCAGCAGATGGAAATCGCCATAGGCATGGCTGGCGAAGGCCAAAGGCCGCAGGGCGCAGGGATCGGCGGTGATGCCCAATTCCTCCGCCAATTCCCGCACGAGGGCCGCCTCCGGGCTCTCATCGCCTTCCAGCTTGCCGCCCGGGAATTCCCAAAGCCCGGAAAGGCTTTTGCCCTCGGGGCGCTGGGCCAGCAGGACGCGGGCCTGGCGATCAATCAGGGCCGCCGCCACCACCAGCAACAGCCTGCGCCTGCCGCCGGCCAGATCTTTGGCCAGATCAGCTGCGATAATCGCCATTGATCTCGACATATCCTCGCGTCAAATCGCAGGTCCAGACGCGGGCCCGGCCCGTGCCCAATCCGACATCGACCAGCACATCCACTTCCCGATTGGCCAAAGCGGCATCCACCTTGGCGCTGTCATAGGCGATCGCGCCGCCATCGCGGGCGGTCCAATGGCCACAAAAGCGCACGGCCAAGCGCGACAGATCGATCGGCTCGCCGGCTTTGCCGACGGCCATGACCACGCGGCCCCAATTGGCATCCCCCCCGCCGATGGCGGTTTTGACCAGCGGCGAATTGGCGATGGCAAAGGCGATGCGCCGGGCGCTGGCCTCATCCTTGGCCCCTTCCACCGTGATTTCGATCAGCTTTTGGGCCCCTTCGCCATCGCGCACGATCTGCAGGGCCAGATCGTGCAGCACGCCGCGCAGGGCCGCCTCGAAGGCTGCCAGGCGCGGATCCTCCACATCTTCGATCATGGCCGCGCCCGATTGGCCCGTCGCCACCAATAAGAAGGTATCGGAGGTCGAGGTATCGCCGTCCACGCTGATGCTGTTGAACGTGCCGGGGATCAAACGATCGACCAGGCCCTGGATCACGCCGGGTGCCAAAGCGGCATCGGTGAACACGAAGGCCAGCATGGTGGCCATATTGGGCTGGATCATGCCAGAGCCCTTGGCGATGCCGGAAATGGCCACGCGAACGCCGCCGATTTCGCTGACGGCCCCGGCCCCTTTGGGGAAGGTATCGGTGGTGGAAAATGCCCAAGCGGCGCGTTGCCAATCGGGCGCGCCGCGCTGCGGCCACAAGGCCGGCAAGGCATCGGCGATGATGCGCGGCACCAAAGGCTGGCCGATCACCCCGGTGGCGGCCAAAAACACCTCATCGGGCTTGCAGCCCAGCGCCCGCGTCATTGCTTCGACGGTTGCGGCATTTTTGGCAAGGCCCGCTTGGCCGGTGAAGGCATTGGAATTGCCGGCATTGCACACCAAGGCGCGGGCCCGGCCCCGCTTCAGCCCGGCGCGGCACCAATCCACATCCGCAGAGCGGGTGGAAGAATTGGTCAAGGCCCCGCCAATGCTGGTGCCTTCGGGGAAGGTCAAGACCAAGAGATCATCACGCACATGGCGGTAAAGGCCCAAGCGCCCGATGGCGCATTCCACGCCGCCTACCGCCGGCAAGGCTGGGAAAGCCGCCGGTGCCAAAGGCGAACGGGCCGGGGCCATCAGGTTTCGCGCTCGACCGGGCGGGCCACTTGCTCTGGCGCTGGGGCCGCCGGCTCCGGCTGGGCAGCGGGAGGGGAGGCCGCGATCGCCGGATCGGTGCCGGGGGCTTCCCCGCTGCCCGGCGCGCCGACGCTAAGCGGGGTTTCGATCAGCTTTTCGATGCGCGCCGAGCGGCGCAGCTTTTCCACAAGCTGGCGCTGCTCATCGAACATCAGCCATTCCACGATTTTGGGCCGCAGTAGATCCAGGCTGGGCGGGGCGGTTTCGCGCCGCTCTTCGATGCGCAGGATCTGCCAGCCGTCATCGGTTTTGATCGGCCCGAGGATTTGCTTGACGCGGCCTTCTTGCAGGGCATTGCGGATGGGATCGGGCGTGCTTTCCAGCAGGAAAAAGCCCAGATCCCCGCCATCGGCGGCCGTTACCCGATCGATTGAGATTTCATAGGCCAAGGCCTCGAAGGATTCGCCCGTTTCGAGCCTTCTTTTTGCCGCCAACGCGGCGTCTTCACTGGCCAGAACGATGCGGCGGGCCCGGATTTCCCGACCCTGGCCCAGGAGATCGATTTGACTGCGATACATGCGCTGGATGGCGCTTTCCTTGACCGCCTTGGTGGCCACCTCCTCGTTGAGGACGCTGGCCAGAATGCGCTCACGCGCGATATCCAGGCGCCGGCGCGCATCGGTGCTGCGATCCAGCCTGCGGGCCTCCGCCTCGAAGGCCAGCAGCTTGGTTTCGATCAGATCGTCCAGGAGCTGCTGATAGACGGAGCTTTTCTGATCAAGTTCCTCGCCCTCGCGGATGAGGCCGCGCCCGATCGCCTCGACCAGGACGTCTTCTTCATAAATGGGCCGGCCATTGACGCGGGCCACCACCTGTTCATCCTCAAGGCCGGGGCCGCGCACGCCTTCCGCCAGCGGGCTCTTGGCCGGGCCGCAGGCCACCAGAGTCAGCGCCAAAAGCCAAGCAAAATGGGCCGTTTTCGGCGGCATTGGCCCGTTGCGCGAAGACTGGCCCATGGGAATTCCTCTGGCCGTGGGTGGGGCAAGCAAAGCGGCCCGTCATTGACACCGCCAAGGGGGCTCCTTAAGTCTCGAATGTGCGCGAGTCGAGGGCTTTGTTCATCCGAGCGCTTTACGCTCCACACCAAATTGGATCCCTTTCAGCGACCCGTTAGGGCGCGATCAATCGGTAGCTTCGCGCCATGTTGACCATTGCACGTAAATTGTTTGGTTCCGTCAACGATCGCAAAATGCGCAATTTCCGCGGCGTTGTGGCCCGGATCAACGCGCTGGAGCATAATTTCGAGGCGCTCTCGGATGAGGCGCTGGCCAATAAAACGGCGGAATATCGCCAAAAGCTCAGCCGTGGCCAAAGGCTCGATGAATTGCTGCCCGAGGCCTTCGCCACCGTGCGCGAGGCGGCCAAGCGCGTGCTGAAAATGCGCCATTTCGATGTGCAAATGATGGGCGGCATCGTTTTGCACAATGGCCGTATCGCCGAAATGCGCACCGGCGAAGGCAAGACGCTGGTCGCGACGCTC
>CAZAGL010000188.1:0-4922 GCA_964484435.1 uncultured Caulobacteraceae bacterium | reverse complement strand
GCGTCTATCGCGATGCCGATTGGGCCAGGGCCGCGGCCCATGTGATGAGCCCGCCCTTCCGCCCCAAGGCCCATCAAGAGGCCCTGTGGGCCGGCCTGATCAGCGGCAATCTGCAAACCACGGCCACGGATCATTGCTGCTTCTGCGCGGATCAGAAGGCCGCCGGGCGTGAGGATTTCACCAAAATCCCCAATGGCACGGCCGGCATCGAGGATCGCATGTCCGTGCTTTGGGCGCATGGCGTGGGCAAGGGGCGCCTCACGCCGGAGGAATTCGTGGCCGCCACCAGCGCCAATACGGCCAAGATTTTCAACATCTATCCGCGCAAGGGGGCGGTCCAGATCGGGGCCGATGCCGATCTGGTGTTATGGGACCCGGCCGCCTCCAAGACCATTTCGGCCAAAACCCTTCACCAGCGGGTGGATTTCAACATTTTCGAGGGCATGGAGGTGATCGGCCTGCCGGCTTACACCTTTACCGGGGGGCGGCTTGCCTATGCGCGCGGGGATTTGCGCGCGATGCGCGCCAGCGGCCGTTATATCCGGCGCCCGGCTTTCCATCCCATGTTCGCGGCGATCGAGGCGGCGCGGGCGGCCCATCCCTTGGGTGCGCCATGACGGACTTTGAGCTGCTGGAGCGCGCCAAGGCGGCGCGCAAATCGGCCTATGCGCCCTATTCGGGCTTTCTGGTCGGGGCCGCGATCGAGGATGATCAGGGCCGGGTGCATGGCGGCTGCAATGCCGAGAATGCCGCCTATCCCCTCGGGGCCTGCGCCGAGGCGGGGGCGATCGGCGCGATGATCCTGGCGGGCGGGCACCATATTCGCCGCATCGCCATCGTGGGCGGGCGCAGTGAGTTGGAAGATTGCACCCCGTGTGGGGGCTGTCGCCAGCGCATCGCCGAATTTGCCGATGGCGCGACGCGCGTGCTTTTGGAGGGGCCGCCGGGAAGGCTGCGGGAGTTTTCCCTCGCGGCGCTGTTGCCGGCCTCCTTTGCACTGGAGCCGGGCGCGTGAAAAGGTCGTGCCCGTCAATCGGTGCGCGGCAAAAGCCCGCGCAGCAAAATCTGGCTGAGCGATTGCTCAACCTTCTGAAAATCTTTGGCTTGAAAGTCCGTTTTGCCCGTCACGGCCAAAGCCTGCGGCAGGAAATCGGCATAGTGCTGCGTGGCGCTCCAGATCAGAAAGATCAGATGGTGCGGATCGACGGGGGCCAGCCGGCCCTGGGCAATCCAGCCGCGAATGACCTCCGCTTTGGTTTCCACCAATTCGCGCAGATCGGTGCTGAGATAATGGTGCAAGGCCGGCGCGCCGCGCAGGATTTCGCTGGCGAACACGCGCGAGGCCACGGGATGCAGGCGCGACATTTCCACCTTTTCGGCGATGTAGCGGGCCAATTCCTCGGCGGGATCGCCAAGCGGATCCAGCTTGGTGAGCGTGCTTTCCCAGATGCGCAACGTGCGATGCAGCACCGCGACATACAAATCCATCTTGGCCGGAAAGTAATAATGCAGATTGGGCTTGGACAGGCCGGCCCCGGCCGCGATGCGATCCATGGTCGCGCCATGGAGCCCATATTCGGCGAACACTTCGAGCGCCGCATCCAGGATCTTGCGTTCGTTCTCTTGCGCGATGCGCGATTTCGCCTTGGCGGTTCTGGGCGGCGCGGCCGCTAACGGGGATGGGGCCGGCCGGGTTGGCATGGGCAACCTAACTTGCAAAACACAGGCGAAGGGCATTTTTGCCCGGCGCATGGGCCATGCGCAAGCCATGGGCCAGCGATAACGGAAGGCGCAAGGCCATGACACGGGCAATTGTCGGCGTGCTCGATTCGCTGGGAGTGGGTGCGGCCCCCGATGCCGCCAAGTTTGGCGATGTCGGGGCCGATACATTCGGCCATATCCAATCCTTGTGTGCCAGCGGCGATGTGCGGCGCGGGAACGGGCGCGCCGGGCCCCTCGCCATCCCCCATCTGGAAGCCCTCGGCCTTGGCCGCCTCGCGCAAAGCGCTTCGGGACGGGCCTGCGCGCCCCAGCCGGAGGCCATCGGCGTGCACGGCTATGCCGCCGAGCGCAGCCTGGGCAAGGATACGCCCAGCGGGCATTGGGAGATGATGGGCCTGCCGGTGGATTATGCCTGGGGCATGTTCCCGCCAGGGCCACCGAGCTTTCCGCCGCAATTGCTGGCCGATTTGATCGCTGAGGCCGGCCTGCCTGGCGTTTTGGGCGATTGCCACGCCTCCGGCACCACCATTCTCGATGAACTTGGCGCGGCGCATATCCAGACGGGCAAGCCCATCGTTTATACCTCCGCCGATTCCGTGTTCCAGATCGCGGCGCATGAGGTGCATTTCGGCCTCGCGCGGCTTTATGAGGTGTGCGCACTGGCGCGCCGATTGGTCGATACCTACAAAATCGGCCGGGTCATCGCCCGCCCGTTTGTTGGGGAAGAGGCGGGCGGCTTTCGGCGCACAGCGGGGCGCAAGGATTTCACCACGCCGCCGCACGCGCCGACTTTGCTCGATATCGCCGCGCAGGCGGGGCGTGAAGTGATCGGCATCGGCAAGATCAGCGATATTTTCGCCGGCCGCGGGCTGACGCAGACGATCAAGGCCGATGGCAATATGGCCTTGTTTGATGCGATGCTGCGCGCCGCGCAAACCGCGCCGGACGGCTCCTTGATTTTCGTGAATTTCGTGGATTTCGATACGCTTTACGGGCATCGGCGCGATGTGGCGGGCTATGCCCACGCGCTGGAAACCTTCGATGCGCGCCTGCCCGAATTGATGGGCGCGCTGCGCCCTGGCGATTTGGCTTTGCTGACGGCCGATCATGGCTGCGATCCCAGCTTTCCAGGATCGGATCATACGCGCGAATTCGTGCCCATTCTGGCCTTCGGGCCGGGCATTGCACCGCAAGATATCGGCCTGCGCGGCAGCTTTGCCGATATGGGCCAGAGTCTCGCCGCGCATTTGGGCCTTGCCCCGCTGGCCAGCGGCGTGTCCTTTCTGGCCAGTTCATAAGGAGGCCTGTGCATGAGCCGCGCGCCGATTCCCATCAGCGGCAATGCCGCATCCGCGCCCATCCCCGTTGCGGCGGGGCGCGCGCCCATTTTGGCGCTCGATCTCGATCGCGTGGAGCGGGTGCGCGTCAATCTTTCGGCGGTGGAGCGAAGGATCGAATCGCTGGCCGGGCGGCGCACCGTGAAAAAGGAATGGCAGATCGCCTGGATGCTGAAGGCCATCACCCTGATGGATCTCACCAGCCTGGCCGGCGATGATACCGAGGGGCGGGTGCAGCGCCTGTGCGCCAAGGCCCGCCAGCCCGTGCGCGCGGATCTGCTGCGCGCTATCGGCGCAGAGGGCCTGCCCATCCGCACCGGGGCGGTCTGTGTCTACCATGATTTCGTGGCGACGGCCGTGGCGGCCTTGGGCGATGCCCCCATTCCCGTGGCGGCCGTTTCCACCGGCTTTCCGGCCGGCCACGCGCCCATGGCCACCAAGCTGGCCGAGATCGAGGCCTCTGTCGGTGCCGGTGCGCGCGAAATCGATATCGTCATCAGCCGCAAGCATGTGCTGACCTCCAATTGGCCGGCGCTTTATGAGGAGGTGCGAGCCTTCCGGCTGGCCTGCGGCCCGGCCCATATGAAGGCCATTCTGGCGACTGGGGAATTGGGCTCGATCCGCAAGGTGGCGCAGGCCTCGCTGGTGGCCATGATGGCCGGTGCCGATTTCATCAAAACCTCGACGGGCATGGAGGGCGTCAACGCCACCTTGCCGGTCTCCCTGGTCATGGCCCGGATGATCCGTAGCCATGAGGAGTTTTGCGGCGCGCGCATCGGTTTCAAGCCGGCCGGCGGCATCAGCACGGCCAAGACGGCCATGGCCTATCTCGCCTTGATCAAAGAGGAATTGGGCCGGCCCTGGCTGGAGCCGGAATTGTTCCGTTTTGGCGCTTCGCGCCTGTTGGGCGATATCGAACGCCAGCTCGAATTCCACATTACCGGGCGGTATTCCGCCGCCAACCGCCATCCCATGGGTTAATGCCGATGCCCCCTGAACCCGTCTCGGTTGCCAAAATCTTCGCGGACATGAGCTATGGCCCGGCCCCCGAGGCCAGCGATTATGTCGAGGAATGGCTGAAAACGCGCCCCTCAAAGGGTTGCCATTTCATCAAGGGGCGCTGGCAGGCTCCGGCTGGCCCGGCCCATGCTTTTGAGGTGCGCAATCCCGCCAGCGGCGAAGCGATCGGCCATTTGCCCAGCGCGGGCGCTGAGGATGTCGACAAAGCGGTGAAGGCGGCGCGCGCGGCCTTTCCCGCATGGGCCAAGCGGCCAGGGCATGAACGCGCGCGATTTCTCTATGCGCTGGCCCGCCTGATCCAGAAGAACAGCCGGTTTCTGGCCGTGCTGGAAAGCCTGGATAACGGCAAGCCCATCCGCGAAACGCGCGATCTCGATATCCCGCTGGCGGCCCGCCATTTTTATCACCATGCGGGCTGGGCCCAATTGCAGGAGCAGGAATTTCCCGATTTCGAGGCGCTGGGCGTGATCGGCCAGATCATTCCCTGGAATTTTCCGCTGCTGATGCTTTCCTGGAAAATCGCGCCGGCGATCGCGCTGGGCAATACGATCGTGCTCAAGCCCGCCGAATACACCAGCCTCACCGCGCTCTATTTTGCGCAATTGTGCCAGGAGGCCGGCCTGCCTCCGGGAGTGGTCAATATCATCACCGGCGCGGGGGAGGCCGGCGCGCTGCTTGTCGATCATCCGGGGGTGGACAAGATCGCCTTCACCGGCTCGACGGAAGTGGGCCGGGCCATCCGCCGGGCCATCGCCGGCAAGGGCAAAAAGCTCTCCCTGGAGCTGGGCGGGAAATCGCCTTTCATCGTCTTTGAGGATGCCGATCTGGATGGGGCCGTCGAGG
>CAZAGL010000187.1:0-4935 GCA_964484435.1 uncultured Caulobacteraceae bacterium | reverse complement strand
CGCAGGCCTGCACGTGGCGGGCGTTCGCATCGGCGTCGGAGTAGACGGCCACGGTGCGCACACCCAGGCGCCGCGCGGTGGCGGCCACGCGGCAGGCGATCTCGCCGCGGTTGGCAATGAGGATCTTCTGGAACATGGTCTCTCCGTGATCAGGGCACCCACACCACGTCGTCGTCGACTGCGTACAGTTTGCAAGGCAAACCGCGTGTGGCCTGGCAGAAGCCGAGCGCACGGCCCAGCGCCCAGTCGCCGCTGGCGAAACCGCCCGCGCCCTTGGGCCCGGCGGCCGATCGCGCCATCGAGGATGCCTGGAGCCGCCTGACCTGCGGGGCGCGCCCATTGCCCAGCGCCCTGGAGGTGCAGGGGCGGCGCTGGGAGATTGCGCGCACGGCGGCGGGCTGCGCGCGCCTGAGCTTTGACGAGGCCTGCCGCACGGCGCGCGGCTCTGCTGATTATCTGGAATTGGCCGAGCATTTTCACACGATCTTGCTGGAGAACATCCCCGCGCTCCAGCCGCAGGATCGCGAGGCGGCGGCGCGCTTTCGTACCCTGATCGATGCGCTTTATGAGGCCAAGACCAAGCTGGTGGCCAGCGCCGCCAGCGAGCCGGCCTTGCTCTATAGCCAAGGGGATCAAAGCTTTGAGTTTGAGCGCACGGTTTCGCGCTTGATGGAAATGCGGGCCCGTGATTATCTCGCGGCCCCTCGGCGCGATGCGCAATTTGTGCGGGCGCTCGTTGAAACCTGAGACCGGATCGGAGCTATCCGCGTGCGCGCGCCTTATCCCGATTTTTCGATTGAAACGGCGCGGTTGATCCTGCGCCCGCCTGTGGCCAAGGATTTCGATGGCTGGGCCGCCTATGATGCCTGCCCGGTGACCAAGCGGTTTGTGGGCGGCGTGTTGGCGCGTTCGGCCTCCTGGCGCACGTTTTGTACCATGGCGGGTGCCTGGGCGCTTTACAGCTTTGGCATGTTCAGCGTGATCGAGAAATCCTCCGGGCGGTGGATCGGCCGGCTGGGCGCGTGGCAGCCCGAAGGCTGGCCGGGCACTGAAGTCGGCTGGGGTCTGATCTTGGATGCGACCGGCAAGGGCTATGCCATCGAGGGGGCGTGCGCGGCCATGGACTGGGTGTTCGATCGCCTTGGCTGGGCGGATGCGATCCATTGCATCGCGCCGGAAAACCTGTCCTCGCAGAAGGTGGCGCTGGCGCTTGGCTCGCGCAATCGCGGTCCCGGGAAATTGCCCGCGCCTTACGAGGCCTCGACGATCGAGATCTGGGGGCAAACGCGCGAAGAATGGCAGGCGCGCCGGAAAATTGTTGCCTCCACATGAGCCGTTTTGCGAAAACGTGGCGGGCCCGCTATGCTTGCCGGCGATAATCAAACAGGAGAAGACATGCGCAAGCTAGCGATTTTGGCAGCCTCCACGTATTTGACGTTCTTCGCGCCGCTTGCCATGGCCCAGCAGGCCGCCACCCCACCGATGCCGGCCCCGCTTTCGCAAAAGCAGATGATGATGGTGGAGCGCTTGCAGGCCAATGCCCTGCAAAGCCGCTTGGGCCTCGATGTGCTGGAAGGGCTGACCACGGAGATCGGCCCGCGTTTGGCCGGCTCTCCCGAGGAGGCGCGCGCGCGCGATTGGGCGATGGCCAAGCTCAAAGCGCTGGGCTTTGAGAATGTGCGCACCGAGCCCTTCACAATTCCCTATTGGCACCGCCAGATCGAAACCGCCGCGATCACCAGCCCCGCGCCCCAAAAGCTTTATGTCACGGCGCTGGGCGGTTCGGGCCCCACCCCGCCCGGCGGGCTGGAGGCGCAAATTATTGGCTTTCTGGATCTGGCCGCGCTGCGCGCCGCGCCCGATGCCCTCGTCAAGGGCAAGATCGTCTTTCTGGATGAACGCACGGTGCGCACGCAGGATGGATCGGGCTATGGCATTGGCGTGGTCAAGCGCGCGCAATGCCAATCGATCGCCCAGGCCAAGGGTGCGGGTGCCTGCGTGATCCGCTCGGTCGGCACCGATAGCCATCGCTTCCCGCATGCGGGCGGCTCGGCCCGGTCACGCGATGGAGCCAGTTTGCCGAATGCGGCGGTTTCGGCCCCCGATGCCGATCAGATCGCCCGCTTGCTGGCCCGTGGGCCCGTGCGGATGCGCCTGGAAATCGCGGTGGAAACCAAGGAAAATGCGCCATCGGGCAATGTGATCGCCGAAATTCGTGGGGCCAGCCGCCCCGATGAAATCGTCGTCATCGGCGGCCATCTGGATAGCTGGGATCTGGGCACCGGTGCCCTGGATGACGGGGCGGGCGTGGCCATCGCCATCGCCGCCGCCAAGCTGATCAAGGATTTGCCTGTGCGCCCGGCCCGCACCGTGCGCATCGTGCTTTGGGGCGCGGAAGAAACCGGCCTGCATGGCGGGCGCGCTTATGCCGCCCAGCACAAGAACGAGGCGGCCAAGCATATCGTGGCGGCCGAAAGCGATTTTGGCGCTGGGCGTATTTGGCGCCTTGAAACCGATTTTGGCCCGATGGCTGTGCCGTTTGCGATTGCGCTGCAACAGGCGCTGGCCCCCTTGGCGATCAATCCCGGGCCCAGCCAAACAAGCGGCGGGCCCGATGTTGGCCCATTGAAGGAAATCGGTGTGCCGGTCGTGGAGCTTTCCCAGGACGGCCGCGATTATTTTGATTACCACCACACCCCCGATGACACCTTCGACAAGATCGAGCCCGCAGCTTTGGCCCAAAACATCGCCGCCTTCGCCACCTTCGCGTATCTGGCGGCCGATTCAGACTGGGATTTGCGCGCCGGGAGATAATTCGCCGTGTGCGAACGCACACATTCCCGTGTCATTGCGGGCAATGCGTTTCCGTGCGTGTCACGTTGCGTTAGCCTGGGGCCAGCAACCGGAGTGCGCTCATGCGAAGGATTTGGCAAGGTTTGGGATTGGCGCTGGGCCTCGCGATGCTTTGGCCCGCCGCATCGTATGGCCAAGCCAGCCCCGATGAGGCGCTGCGCACCGGCTCCCCCGTCGAAGGGCTCGATGCCTCCCATACCCGGCGCAGCTTCACCGACCTGAAAGGCAAGCAGGGCCTGATCGTGGCCTTCGGCAAATCCGCCGATTGGTGTCCGATCTGCCAGCGCCGGCTGGTGGAGCTGAACCAGGCCGCCCCGCAATTGCGCGCGCAGGGCTATGGCTTGGCGGGCGTCACCTATGACGATCCCGACAAACTGGCGAAATTTACCGAGCGGCGCGCCATTTCCTATCCCTTGCTGGCCGATTCATCGGGCGCGATCGCGGGTGCTTACGGGGCCGCCGAGCCGGGTGATAGCAAGCTGCACGTGCATGACGCGGGGGATCGCCCCGCCTTGCTGATCATCGGCCCGGATGGGGTGATCCGCGGCAGCCTGATGGAAAAGGATTTGGCGAATCAAGGCGTGATGGAGGCCGTGCTGGCCATGACCGAAGCCATGGATGCAGGCCCGGTCAAAGCCCAATAAAAGCGCTTGGGTTCGTGAAAGCGTCACAGCCGGGCTTTACCCCATGGCGAATGAATTATTCGGGGAAAGCCATGAGACCGTTTGCATTCGCTTTGCTATCCGCACTGGTCGTGCTGGGGGTTCTTGCGCCGGGCCAAACTGTTGCCGCGCCGCCTGCGGCCACGAGCGCCATTGGCACCAACGCCCTGCCGTTTGGTGGGCCCTTCCGCCCGCTGCCGAAGCGCCATCAGGCCCTGACGCGCATCGCCTTTGGATCCTGCAGCACGGCCGAAGCCCCCATTCCGGTGTTGCGCAGCGTGGTGGCCGATCGGCCCGATCTGTTCGTTTATGGCGGGGATAATGTTTACGGCGATGTGCGCTCGGGCGATTTGGCCGCCCCGGAATTGCGTGCCCAGTATGAAAAGTTGGCGGCTCACGCTGATTATCAGGCCTTGCGCCAGGCCGTTCCGATATTGGCCACCTGGGATGATCATGATTACGGGCTCAATGATGCCGGCGTGGAATTCGTGGCCAAGCAGGCCTCCAAGCGCTTGTTCGAGGCCTTTTTCGCCAAGGGCAAGCGGGTGGCCGGGCATGAGGGCGTTTACGATTCCTATGCCTTTGGCCCCAAAGGCGAGCGGGTGCAGATCCTGCTGCTCGATACCCGCTGGTCCCGAACGGCACTGACGCGCCTGGCCGAGCGCGGCCCGCGTGGCCCCTACACGGCCAGCCAGGATCGCGATCAGCGCATGCTTTCCGATGCGCAATGGGCCTGGCTGGAAGCCAAGCTGAAAGAGAGGGCCAGTTTGCGCTTTCTCGTCTCGTCCATCCAGGTTTTGGCCGATGGCCACAATTTCGAGGGCTGGTATACCCTGCCCAAGGAACAACAGCGGCTTTATGGGCTGATCAAAAAAGTGGGGGCCAAGGGCCTGGTGATCGTTTCGGGGGATCGCCATGTCGGTGGGATCTATCGCCAAGACGGCTTGATCGATTATCCCGTTTATGAATTGACGGCCTCCGCGCTGAATCGCTCGGTGCGCGAAGTCAGCGATGAGCAAAGCAGCAATCAATTGGGTGCCCTCTATGCACCCGTCAATTATGGGCTCGCGGATATTGACTGGGCGGGCCGAATTGTGTCGCTTCAAGTGAAGGATCTGGCCGGGCAAATCGTCCGGGAGCAGAAAATCGCCTTTTCCGAAATTGGCGTGCGTTAGGCGGGCTTGATCGCGAGCCGGCCGAGGAGGCAGGCGGCCCCGTGGCAGAAGATCCCCGCGTAGACCATGCCAAGGATGGGATCGCCAGACATGCCCATGTCGGGGCATTGGCGTCCATTCGCAATGTCGCGGCGCTGATCGGGGCCGTCAGCATTTGCCAATTGGCCACGGGCCTTTTGGGCGTGCATATCCCCTTGGCCGTTGGCGCGCACGGGATCAGCCGCAGCGGCCTTGGCCTGATCAGC
>CAZAGL010000186.1:0-4949 GCA_964484435.1 uncultured Caulobacteraceae bacterium | reverse complement strand
GGATTGTGAAGCTTTGCGCATCCAGCACGGTATTGGATTTGCCGCGGGCCTCGTAAATCTTGGTGACCTGCTCAAACTGGATCATCACGTTGCCCTGTCTGTGCCAAACGCTCAAAGTGTTGGGAGCGAAAACGATAAATTCATGATCTGATCACGGCGCGCCAGATATTGGCTGGATAAATGATCGATAATCAAGCATGATCGTGCCTGATTTCAGGCCAGGATGCGTTTTCAACAAGGCCCCACATGACCTCTCTCAAAACCGCCCAGCTGTCGGTGCCGACCGAGCCCGAACGGGTGCGCAATGCCAATTTGGCCGATTCCGTGCTGGATGCATTGGATCGGCCCGATCTGCGGCGCATAGGGGTGCAGATCGACGCGCTTTTGTCCCTGGGGCTGACCAAATCGGGCCATCCCTTGGCACGGCCCAAGGATTGCGCGCAAATCGTCGAAGGCCTCGAGGAGGCCATCGAAGCCCATCAGCGCGCTTTGGAGGTGGATGATGATGGCCCGGCCAAGCACATGCTCGAACTCATCGAGCGGCTTGAGGGCAGCGCCATCCAAGGCTATGGGGCCGAAGCGCTGCGCCTCGCTTTGGTCAAGGCCCGCGCTTTGCTGCTGACCGGGCGCGCAAGTGAGGCCTTGGCCATCATCGAGCCGTTCGCCGAGCGCCCGTACCGGATCGAGGGCGGGTTTTTTCAAATGCTCGATGTGTTCGAGCTGGATTTGCGGCTGCGCGCCGCCTTGGGCCGAACCGATGAGGTAACATGCACCGCCATGGGGCGCGCCAGGTGCCTGGCGCAATTGGAACCAAAGTTTGCGTGGGTGATTTTTCGGCGCATGTTCCGCAATCTGGCGCTGGTGGATGCGCCCGCAAATGGCATCGAGGGGCTCACGGCCAAAATCGCGCAAATCATGCTTGCGGCGCAGCGCAGACGGCACGGATGGGCGGCCAAGGCGCTTCGGCTCGTGCTCCATTTTGGGGCCGTTTTGCTGGGTGGGCTGATGATCCATGCCCTGCGCCTTCATGGGGCCGCCCGCATCGTGCAGATCGGGGCGAATGCGGCATCGGGCCCCCAGGCCGCCAAGCGGGGCGAGGGCCGCAGGCGGGACAAAGCCATCCTGGTCACGCGGCCGATGGGCGGGATTGGCGACATCGCCATGATGTTGCCGGGCCTGGAGGTGCTGCATCAGCGCAGACAAAGCCCGATCGATTTTGCCATCCCCAAGAAATTTCACCCGCCGTTTCAGGGGAATCGCGCAGTGAGATTGCTCGATAGCGATGCGTTCATCGATCTATCCGCTTATCATCGCTGGGTGCATTTGGGCTTTTGCCCGGCGGCACGTTATGAATCGCGCGCGGCCCCTTTCATCAAGCGTGGGCGGGTGGATGTGTTTGCCGGTGCCATGCAGGTGAAGCGGCGGGAGCTGGACCAGGCCGGGCGCATTCCCAAATTGGTTATCGATGCCCAGCAGGCCCGCGCGCGCGATCACTTGCGTGCGCGCCTCGGTGCCAATGGGCGCAAGGTTATCGGTATCGCCATGCATTCGCGCGAGACCTATCGCGATTATCCCCACATGCAGGCGCTGATGATCCTGCTGGCGCAGCAATATGGCGTGCTGGCCATCCATCACCGGGCCTGCGAATTGCCCGATCTGCCGAACATCGAAGGGTTTTTCGGGCGATCGCTCGGGGAGGTCAGCGCGGCCGTCGCCGCCTGCGATCTCTTGGTCAGCGTCGATACGGCTTTGCTCCACTTTTCCGGGGCGTTCGGCATTCCCGCGATCGCGGTTTTTGGCCCGACATCGGGCGCGGTGCGCACGCAGCATTTGCCGCTTGCCAGGGTCGTGGAGGCATCGCCCTTCGCCTGCCGCCCGTGCTGGCGCAATGAGGATCAGCATTGCCTGGTCACGCGCGATTTCAGTTCGGCCTGTTTGCACGCCTTGACGCCAGAGCGCATCTTGGCCGCCATCGATGAGGCGCTCGCCGCTGCGCCTTGATGCCTTTTCGAGGATAAACCAACAATCTCGTAGAATCCACTTCGCACGCACGGCAGATATCCATGACCGATGAAGAAAAATTGCAGGAATTGTTGGTGCTGACACGGGCCAACGGCGAACCGAACATCAATGTTCTTTGGCGCATTGCCAAGGATCTTGAGGCCATCAAGCTGAATATCAAGTTTTTCGGCTATGAGCTGGCCAAGCGCCTGGCCGAGGCCTTGCCGCCGCCCGATCAGCGCGGCTTTCGCCCCATCGATCTCCATTGCAAGCCTTCGACCCAGGCCGATCTGGAAGCGGATTGGTCACGCCATTGGTCGGGGCAGTTGAAAATTGCCCATGTCTTTCATCGCAAGGTCTGGGAATTTGCTTATGTTCTGCAAGCCTTGAAGCAATTGGGCTGCCTGCGCCCAGGGGCCAAAGGCCTTGGGTTTGGTTGCGGCGAAGAGCCTTTGCCCTCTTATTTGGCCGGGCAGGGATGCGCCGTGACCATGACGGAATTGCCGCCGGATGATGAGCGCGCGCAGCTTTGGGCAGCCACCGGCCAGCACGGCACGTTGGAAACCGCATTTTACCCCGAATTGGTGGACAGAGCGCGCTATGATTCCTTGATGGACTTTCGCTTTGTCAACATGAACGCGATCCCCGCCGATCTGCACGGATATGATTTTTGCTGGTCGGTTTGCGCGTTTGAGCATCTGGGCTCGATCCGGCAAGGCATCGATTTCATCGTGAATTCCATGGCAACGCTGAAGGCCGGCGGGGTTTCGGTGCACACCACCGAATTCAATTTCATGAATGATGAGGAAACCATCGATAACTGGTCCACCGTGCTGTATCAGCGCCGCCATTTCGAAGAAATGGCGGCCAGGCTAAGCGCAGAAGGGCACCGCGTTCTTCCGCTGGATTTTGATGTGGGCAGCAAGCCGCTCGATAAATTCATTGATATTCCCCCTTATAATCATGATTGGAAATTCGATCAGGCCGATAAATGGCGCGGCGGCAATGAGCACATGAAGCTGGAAATCGATGGCTTTGCCGTTACGTGTTTTGGGCTCGTCGCCATCAAGGATGGATTGCGCGCAGGGCCTTGATCAGGCGGCCCAACCAAGGCGCTCCGCCGCGCGGGCGCTCGCGCCAATCGCGTAGCGCCCGTATGCATTGCCAGGCCGTGCAAGGCCGTAATCGATCGGGATCGAGATAAAGCGGATACCGCATGAGCACGCCGGCGACCAAATCTTCGAGACAGAGTGGCCGGCGCGGGCGCGCAAAGGCCAAAACATCCTGTGTGAGGCCCCAGCCGGCATAAAAGGGCTGCCCGTGCGCGATCACCGGCTTGCCGCGGATCAAGGCCTCGAATCCGGCCAAGGAGCTGATCACATGAACGCAGTCTACGCTGTGCAATAGGGCGTTGAGATCCACATCGCGGATGATCTGATCGGCGAAGGCCAAAGCACGCCGATCGGCCAGCGCGCCGCGCCGCAGCCCCGCATCGACATCGGGATGGGGTTTGAACAGAATTTTGGCATCGGGCTCGCGCGCGCGCACCGCCGCCAAAAACTGCTCCATATCCTGGATGCCCGCCCCGCTGAGCAACATGGCGCGATCATCAACGACTTGCCCAATGGCCAGCACAACGCGCGGCGCTTGGGGCCTGGCAAAGGCCTTTCCGCCGAGATTGTATTTCGTCAGGCCGGTTTGCTGGATTTCGGCGATGATTTGGCGCGCGCACTGGCGCTGCGCCTCATCGAAGAGGCCTTTTTGCAGGAGAGCTTCAAGATCGGATTCCTGGCGCGGATCATAATATATGCCGTGCCAATCGAGAATGATGGAAAATGGCAAAGTCAGCGCGGCACCAAGGCCGATCGAACGGATAAAGCCATCTTCGATGCGCGCGATGGAAATTCCCGCTTCGTTTGCTAGCTTGGCCAAATCCGCAGGCTCGCGGCTGGCCCATACGCCGATGGCCCCGTTTCGGCGTGTTGCAAAGCGGATCGCCGCTTTTCCATCGGAAAAATGTGGCAATTGCCCGACAAAGGCGCGGATCCGCGCCCGCTTCCAGCGCGCCACGTTCAGCAGGCAAACGAGCGGGGCTCGGGCAATTTGCAATTTGCGCCTATCTGACGAGGATGCGCCCCGACACCGCTGGGGTGACCAACAGATTCAGCAATTGGATGAACTTTGTCAGCCGGTTGGAACGCGCCGAAGCGACGAACACGACATCGCCGTCGCGCATCATGAAGCGCTGGCCCACGAAATAGCTGCGCGGATCGACCAGATTGAGCCGGTAAATCGTCGGGATTTCGGCACCGTTTTCATCGGTTTCAAAGCGAAACAGAAAAACCCCTGTTGGATCGGCTTCGCTATCAAGCGGGCCGCCGGCCCGCCCGATCGCCTCGATCAGGCTGATTTGCGGCCCGTTGAAGGGCAGCACGGCCACCGCGCGCGACGCACCCAAAGCGGTGAATTGGCGCACATCGCGAACGATCTCGATCCGGTCACCGCCGGCCAGCAAGAGATTGTCCGGATCCTGCACATGGGTTTCGTCCAGCCGGATGGCGCATTGCAGCGCCTCGCGCGTCCAGATCGCCACATATTCACTCGCATCACCGCGCAACCCGCCCGCCAAGGCGATGGCATCGAGCACGTGCTCGCCCGCATCCGATAGGGGAACGCGGCCGGGATTTTTGACATCCCCCTGCAGCAGGACAGCCTGGCGCGGGCCAGGCTCAACCGATAGCAGCAGATCGGGTGATTGTGAGCGCGTGCGCAATCTTTCGAGCAGCGCGCTTTGCGCCTGGTGCGGGCTCAAGCCTTCGACGCGCACACGCCCGAGAAAGGGCAAAGCCACGGCCCCATCTTCTTCCACAACGAGCCGCATATCGGCCCGCCGAAAGTAGCGTTCATAAAGTTGGATCGGATGCCCCTGAATCCTCGGCAAGAGATAA
>CAZAGL010000185.1:0-4963 GCA_964484435.1 uncultured Caulobacteraceae bacterium | reverse complement strand
GGCCTCGATCGCTTCGAAAAACTGGCCTGGCTCGAGGCCAAGCGAAAACGGCGCAGACCGGCTCTGGCGCTGGCCGCACGGGAGGATCTCATCTCCCCCCGTTCACGGGGGGAGCGGCCCTTTGGGGCCGAGGGGGGCGTTAGGGCCGCGCCGCCAAAGCCCCCTCCGCGCGTTCCGCGCACCTCCCCCGCGCGCGGGGGAGGACTTACCGCGGCACCCTCGCCGCGGAGAGGCGGTGCCCCAAATCCTCCCCGGCTTCGGCTGCGCCGAACCGGGGATGACGCAAAACTCGAATGAGCCTTCAGGATTTCCATCATGCGAAGGCCGCGGCGAAGCCGACGCGCCTTGGCATCCATGTCCCATGGATTCCCATGCCGCTCAACTCCGCTGGCCCCTGGCGGGCGGGGTGTGATCCGGCTATAGCCCAAGCGTGGCGATTTTCGAAATTCGTCACCGCATGATGGAGGGCTCCATGCGAATTTCTGAATCAGAAGCCACACTGGAAGCATAGGATTCTCGTGTCTTTTTTTGAACCAGAAATTCGCCAAGAGACCGATCCAGGCCAATCGCGAACTTCCGGTTCAGGACACGAGCATGATTTGGGGTTTTGGCAAGAACAAGAAGGATGCGCCGCGCGAGCCAAGCGGCTTGATCGGCCGGCTGCTGGACGGGCTGAAATCCTCTTCCTCCCGCCTCGGCGAGGGGCTGGCCAGCGCCTTCACCAAACGCACTTTGGATCAGGCCGCGCTCGATGAATTGGAGGATTTGCTGATCGCCTCGGATATGGGCGCGCCGGCGACCGCCAAGATCATCGCCGGCTTTGCCGCCAAGCGCTTTGGCCGCGAGGCCGATGTGCAGGAGATCAAAGAGGCTTTGGCCTGTGAAATCGCTGATATCTTGCGCCCGCGCCAGATCGGCCTCGATCTGGCCGCCCCGCCGCATCCGCGCGTGGTGCTGATGGTCGGGGTCAATGGCTCGGGCAAAACCACCACGATCGGCAAGCTGTGCCAATTGCTTTCGCAAGCGGGTGCCAAGGTCGTGGTGGCGGCGGGCGATACCTACCGCGCCGCCGCGATCGCGCAATTGCAGGTCTGGGCCGATCGGGCCGGGGCCGGCTTTGTCAGCCATGGGCAGGGGGCCGATGCCGCCGGCCTCGCTTATGAGGCGCTGGAGCGCGCGCGCGAAACCGGCGCGGATGTGCTGCTGATCGACACGGCCGGGCGCCTGCAGAACAAGACCGAGCTGATGGCCGAATTGGCCAAGCTGGTGCGGGCTTTGCGCAAGCTGGATGAGGATGCCCCCCACGAAACGCTTTTGGTGCTGGATGCCAGCGTCGGCCAGAATGCGCTCTCGCAGGTGGAAAGCTTTCGCGCCACCGCCCCTTTGACCGGCCTGATCATGACCAAGCTGGATGGCACGGCGCGCGGCGGCGTGCTGGTCGCGCTGGCAGAGCGCCACGCGCTGCCTGTGCATTTCCTCGGCATGGGCGAAAAGCCCGAGGATCTCCAGCCCTTCGATGCCGAGGCCTTCGCCCGCGCGCTGGTGGGCCTTGGGCCGCCATGAGCGGGCCCGGCCCGCTCGCTTTGCCCATGTTCTCCGTGTCCGGAAGGAAATTCCATGGTGATTGATCCTGATCCCGCCAATCGACCAGCGCCCGAGCCTTCCCGGGGGCTCGCCCATGTCGCGGTCGAGTTGGGCCCCGTGCTCGTCTTCATGCTGGCCTACAATCTGGGGCAGAAATCCGCGCCCGCCGAGGCCATTTTCATCGCCACCGGGGCCTTCATGGCCGCCAGCCTGGCCGCTTTGCTCTATGCCTGGCGGGTGCAAAAGCGCCTGCCGCCGATGCTGATCGTCACCGCCGCCGTGGTGCTGATCTTCGGCGCGCTGACGCTGATCCTGCACGACAAGACGTTTGTTTTCCTCAAGCCCACCATCATCAATGGCTTGTTATCCTGTGGCGTCTTTGGCGGGCTGGTGCTGCGCAAAAATCCCGTGAAGCTGCTGCTGGGCACAGCCTTGAGCCTGCCCGAGCGCATCTGGACCATGCTGGCCGTGCGCTTTGGCCTGTTTTATGCTTTTTTGGCGGGGCTCAATATCGTCATCTGGCAGAGCTTCAGCGAAGCCTTTTGGGTGAATTTCCGCCTGGCCGGGATCATCCCGATCACCCTGGTTTTCCTCTTGGCCAATTTCCCGCTGATCAGCAAACACATGCACCAATCGCCCGATCAGCGATAAATCGTGCCCGGCGGATTGGAAAAGGGCAAAGCCGCCCCGTTTTGCCAATCCTGGTAATGGGCCAGCGCCCAGGCCACCGAGGGAAAGGCCAATTGGCTCATGGGGATATCTTCCCAGGCAAACAGCGCCACCTCCAGGCTTTCCGGGCCCGGCGCAAATCCCTTGCTTGCCAGCCGGGCACGGAACATCAGCTGGATCTGGCTGATGCGCGGCACGGAATAAACGGCCAAAAGCCCATCCAGCACCAGATCGGCGCAGGCTTCCTCGCGCGCCTCGCGCAGGGCCCCCTCTTCGGCGGTTTCGCCCTCTTCGAGAAAGCCGGCCGGGAGCGTCCAAAAGCCCAAGCGCGGTTCGATCGCCCGCCGGCACAACAAGACCCGCTTTTCCTCCACGACAACAGAACCGACCACGATCTTGGGATTGACGTAATCAATGAAGGCACAGTGATCGCACACCCGGCGCGGGCGATCTTCACCATCTGGGGTCAATATCGTGAAATTTTGGGGCAGCATGGATGGCATGGTTCGTGAATAGCTCGAAAACAGATCGCTTGAAAGCCGGTATGGAGCAGCATTCTTGCGCAAGAACAGAACATCTGCGATCAGTGGGCCATCAACTCGTTTGACTGCTGATTGGGGGCATCATGGCGGTTCGCGGCGAAAAGGATACGGGCTTTGCGCTTGTATCGTCTCCCATCCACTTGTTGCACCGGGCCCAACAGGTTGCGGGCGAGTATTTCGCCGCGCGCTTGAAGAAAAGCGGCTTGACGGTGCGGCAGTTTGCCGTGCTGTGCGCCATCGATAGCCATCCAGGCGGAACACAGACGGACCTGGTGGCAAGCACCGGCATCGATCGCTCCACCCTGGCCGATCTCATCCATCGCCTGCAGGATCGTGGCTTTGTGGCCCGCAGCCGGGCCAGCGGCGATGGGCGCGCCAACAGCGTGACGCTGACGCCTGCCGGGCAAAAGGCCTGGCGCGAGGCGATCCCCGATGCGCAGGCCGCTGATGAGGCCATCTTGGCCATGCTCCACAAGGGCAAGCGCAAGGCCCTGATCGCCAGTTTGCAGAATGTCAGCGCATTCGGCACCGATCAAACGGCGAAAAAACCGAAAGCCGCCAAAAAATCCAAAGACAAGAGCAAGCCCACGGCGAAGGCCAAAAAGCCGGATTCCCGCGCCAAGGCCGCCAGGCCGGAAAAGAAATCCAAAAAGCGCAAAAAGAAAAAGCAGGCAGATGGGCGTGCGCAAAGCGCATCGCCCGCCGCGCCCAAAGCCCCGCGCAAGGATAAGCCGCCCGCCAATTGAGCCGGCAAGCCTTACGGTGCATCACGGCGTTCAGGGCGCTGGGCCCAAGGCCGGCAAGACGGCGCGCTGGACAAATTCGGCGTCGAGCGGGCCCGATCGGTGGGCCACAACGATGCCTGCCGCATCGATGACGAAGGTTTCGGGCACTTTGCGCACCCCAAATTCCAAAGCGAGGCGTCCCTCCAAATCGAGCCCGATGCCCTCATAGGGATCGCCCAATTGCGCGATCCAGGCGCGATTGGCACCCGCCTCATCCTTATAGGCAATGCCCAAGATGGGCACGCCCGCCTGGCGCAATTGCAGCAAGATCGGGTGCTCGACCCGGCACGGCGCGCACCAGGACGCATAGAAATTGACAAGATGGGCACGCCCGGCGAAGCGCTCCGAAACCATGGCTTCGCGGCCATCCACGGCTTCGAGGGCAATGGCAGGGGCCGGCTTGCCGATCAGCATCGAGGGGCCAAAGCGATCGTCCTGCACGCCCCCGGGGCGCAGCGCCAGCGCGCCCAGCCCCACAATCAGGGCCAGCGCCAAAAGCGGCAAGGCCGCCAGCCAGCGCCTCATGGCAAATCCTTGTGGCGGCGCTCGGCTTGGCGCAGCCGGATAAAGGCCCGCACGGCCAGCCAGCCCAAGGCCAGCGCGCTGATGGCATAAGCCGGGGCGATATAGATCCAGCGCGGATCCCCAAAATCGGCGTTCATGCGCCACCATGGGAGGGCTGCTGCAGCCGCCGCAGCGCCTGTTCCAGCACCTGCGCGCGCATGCCCGCCACACACAGCGCCGCAAAGGCCGCGCCATAGGCCAGCCCCATGATCAGCAAGGGCCAGAGCAAAGCCGGATCGATGGCGCTGCCGCCCGCCCGCAGCAGGCTGGAGGGCTGGTGCAAGGTGTTCCACCAATCCACCGAAAAATGCACGATCGGCACATTCACCGCGCTGGCCAGGGCCAAAACCGCGCCGAGGCGCGCGCCGCGCTGCTCGTTTTCCATGGCCGCGCGCAAAGCCAGATAGCCGAGATAGCTGAGAAACAGGATCAGCATGCTCGTCAGCCGGCCATCCCAGACCCAATAGGTGCCCCAGGTTGGCCGGCCCCAAAGCGAGCCGGTCACCAGGCACAGGCCCGCATAGACCGCGCCTACGGGTGCGATGGCCCGGGCCGCGACATCCGCCAGCGCATGGCGCCAAACCAAATGCACAAAGCTGGTGCCCGCCAAAGCCATGAAGCCGCTCAAGGCCCACCAGGCCGCCGGGACATGCACGAACATCATGCGCACGCTTTCGCCCTGCAGATAATCGGCCGGCGCGAACAGCAATGCCCAAGGCAGGCCGATGGCCAAAAGGAGGGCGGAGAGGCCAGTCAGCACCGGGAGGCCCCAGGCCGAAAGGCGCAAGAAACGGGCGGGATTGGCGAAATAGGACAACA
>CAZAGL010000184.1:0-5044 GCA_964484435.1 uncultured Caulobacteraceae bacterium | reverse complement strand
TCCCTCGCCCCGCGGCCCCTCGCCAGCAGGCGTTTTGACATGGCCTTTTTCGTAGCGCATTTCGGGCAAAAGTGTAGTCGCGGTTTTGTGCCCGAAATCACGCAGAATCAATTGAGCATCGCATGAGCGCGCAAGTGATGGAGCTTTTGGGGCAGGGATTCCTGCTGTTCGTGCTGGTTGGCTTTCTGGCCCAATTGGTCGATGGGGCCTTGGGCATGGCCTATGGCACGCTTTCGTCCACGGTTCTGCTTTCGCTTGGCGTGCCGCCGGCTCAGGCCTCGGCCATGATCCACGCGGCCGAATGCATCACCACCGGGATTTCCGGGATCAGCCACATCGTTTACCGCAATGTCGATTGGAAATTGTTCGCGCGGCTGGCCCCGGCCGGCATCGTGGGCGGGGTGCTGGGGGCCTATGTGCTGACCAGTTTCAATCAGATTTTCCTGAAAGCCTGCGTGGTCGCCTATTTGGCCTTGCTGGGGCTGTTGATCCTGCGCCGCGCTTTGGTGGGCCTGCCTGACACGCCGCCCAATCTGAAAGGGGCCTTGCCGCTGGGCCTCATTGGCGGCTTTTTGGACGCCAGCGGCGGCGGTGGCTGGGGGCCGGTCGTGGCCTCCACCCTGATGGGGCGCGGCCATACGCCGCGCTATGTCATCGGCACGGTCAATACCAGCGAATTTTTCGTCACTGTCTCGATCTCCGCGGCGTTTGTGTGGGCCGTGATCAATGGGCGCCTAGATGTGGCCGGCGGTTTGCAAGGCCTGGGCGCGGCCGTAGGCGGCCTGATACTGGGCGGGATCATCGCCGCGCCCTTGGCCGGCAAGGTTACGCAATTGCTGCCGGCGCGATGGCTGATGGGCCTTGTGGGCTTTGTGGTGATTTCGCTGGCCTTGTTCCAGGGCGTAAAATTATGGCCCAAACTGCTGGAGTTGCCGGTCACGGCCGCGTTGATCAGCCCGCATGCGCCGCCGGTGAGGTGATTGCATCCGGGCGGCGCATGGGGTGATCAAGAACCGATCGCCTCAAGGATAGGCTTGGCCGTTTTCGTAGAAATAGCGATCCTGGGCTTGATCGTAATAGTAAAAACGCTGGCTGCGCTTGTCATAAAACTGGCGCTTATCGCCCTTTTTGTTCGAGCCGATCAGCGCCCCCGCCCCGGCACCGACAGCCGCCCCGATCGCTGCGCCTTCGGCCGCGCCGCCACCGACGATCGCGCCCACGGCCGCGCCCGTGCCAGCGCCCACCCCCGCGCCAATGGCAGCGCCTTTGGCAACCGGCCCGGGGCTTTGGCAGGCGCACATGGCCAAGGCCGCAGCGCCGGCAACAAGAATACGGATATTCATGGGTCTTCTCCTGAATGGGGGCTGCCCATGGCGGGCTCTGCCCCTTTGAAAAGGAACGCACCACATGCACGGCGGATCGATGCTGCGTCAAACGCAAAAGCCGCGCGGTGCGCTTGCCCCGCCCCGCTATGTCTATACGCCGTGATGATACACAGAGCCAGAGGGGTGCCATCCGAACGGGCAGGCACCAAGAATTTATCCGGCCGGGCGATTTGGCTGTTTGCCTTGGCGTTGCGGCGCACTAAATAGCCAACGGGTGCGAGCGGCGCGGCCCAATCAGACGAGGTGTGCGATGTTTTCTCTGCCCAAGCTTCCCTACGAAGAATCCGCGCTGGAACCGACGATGTCGCGGGTGACAATCGCCACCCATTACGGCAAGCACCACAAGCGCTATGTGGATAATGTCAACGATCTGATCGTTAAGAAACATCTCCAGGCTGACAGCATGGAGGCCTTGGTGCGCTTGGCGGCCGGCAATGGGGATCGGGCCTTGGGCAATAATGCTGGCCAATCCTGGAACCATGGTTTTTTCTGGGAGAGCATGGCCGCACAGCCCTCCGCGCCGCAAGGCGCGCTGGCCAGCGCCATCGGCGATCTGGGCAAGCTCCGCGAGGCCTTCCTCGCCGAAGGCATTGGGCATTTCGCTTCTGGCTGGGCCTGGCTGGTGGCGCGCGATGGCAAGGTGGAGGTGATATCCACCCATGATGCCGAATGCCCGATTGTGCAGCAGGGCGTTACGCCGCTTTTGGTCTGCGATGTCTGGGAACACGCCTATTATCTGGATTTCAAGAACGACCGCAAAAGCTTTCTGGAAGCCTGGTGGGATCGGCTGGCCAATTGGCGCTTTGCCGAGGCGCAGTTTGCCGCGGCGCTCAGCGGCCATGGGGCTTGGCGCTATCCCGCGCCAACGGCTTGATCGATTGATCCACTTAGGCCGCGCGCTGAGCCTCGCATGGGGCGGCCGCATGCATGGGCAAAGAGAGGGTGAACGTCGATCCTTCCCCAAGCCGGCTTTCGACGACCACATCGCCGCCCATCAGCTTGGCCAGGCGGCGGGTGATCGTTAGCCCCAGGCCAGCACCCTGGTGGCGGCGCGTATTGCCGCCATCAAGCTGAACAAAGGGTTTGAACAGGCGCGCGACATCCTCCGAGCTCATGCCGGGTCCCGTATCGCGCACAAGAAAGTGCATGGCGCATCCAGCGGGATCGCTGGCGGCTTGGATCTCCAAGCGGATTTGCCCGTTCACGGTGAATTTGGCTGCGTTGGAGAGGAGATTGAGCAGGCATTGACGCAGGCGTGTGGCATCCACCCATTGCGCGCCCAGTTCGGCCTCGACACTCAGCTCACAATGCGTGCCATTTCGGGCGGCCAGGGGCAAAACGGTTTCCAGCGCGCCGCGCGCGATTGCGGCGATATCCTGCTTTTCCCAGGTCAGCTCCAGTTTGCCGGCCTCCACGCGGGAAAGATCCAGCACTTCGTTGATCAGTCGCAGCAAATGATGCGAGGCATTGACCACACGCTGCAAGTCTTTTTGGCAATTCTCGGTGCGGCCTTCGGCCAGATCCTCTTGGATGATCTCCGAATATCCCAAAACCGCGTTGAGCGGGGTGCGCAATTCATGGCTCATATTGGCCAGGAACATGGATTTCGCGGCGTTGGCGGATTCGGCCTGAGCGCTGGCCCGTGCCAATTGCGCCGTGCGCGTTTCGACGCGCTGTTCCAGCTCGTTGGCCACTCTTTCCGCTTCCAGGCGGGCCGCGATCATGCTTTCGAAAGACAGGGCCCCGGCCGCGCAGGTCCTCACCGTATTGGCACAACCCAGAAAGCCCAGCACGACAAGCCCGAAGCTGATCCAGCCTTCCCCCAATTGGCTGGCATTGACCAGCAAGGACAAGCCCATGAACGGGAAGGTATAGAATATCATGTGCCGGGTCATGACATGTTGGCTGGCCATGGCGATGGCTGCGGACATGGCGAACATCAAGCCGATGATAGGCCCCGGATGGGGCGCAAAAGCAAGCAGCAGGCTGGGGGCGGTATACAGCGCCACGACCCCGGCCGCATACCATGTGACTTTGCGAACCGTGCGGATGGTGAAGGATTCTGTGCCACCGGGCATCAGCACAAGCTGGCGGCGCATCCAAAAATCCATGACGACATCCGAAGCGATCGCCGCGAGCGAGAGGGCGAGGCAGCCGATCCAGATGGGGCCAGGAACCATCAGGCCCGCCACCAAGGGCACGATCAGACACGCAAGATATCGTGTTTGACCAAAGCGTGGCCAGGCGATTTCATAATACAGCCGCACCGCCAATTCCTGGCTGCGACGGCATTGCGCATTGGCGATCATACTGCTTTCGGCCCCGCCGCATTTTTCATTGCTCGGGGCAAATTACATCAAATTGCCTAACGATCATTTGCCGCGTGCCGGCAAATGCCTGGGATTCTTGATGTGTCAGGCGCGCTCGAGGATATCCAGGCGGAATTCCGGCGTGCGCCGGCGCAGCAAGGGCTGCAAACGCGGCTGCGCCAAGCGGACGAATTCCTCGGCCCCGGCCTCGCCCGAGGCCCCACACAAAGAGCCATCGGTCCAGTGGAGCAAAGCGCAATGGCCGCCGCTGGGCAGGGCCCGGGCCGTCAGCGCCGCAAGCCGGCCGATCTCGGTTGGCGCGCCGCAGCCGAGCATGTCGGCGATGATCAGCAGATCGGTCGAGCGCGCCCCGCCATCGGGGCTGAGGCTGGCGATCGCCGCCTGGACGCTGAGGCGATCAACCTGGGTGCCGAATTGCAGGGTCAACAGGCGCCCGCAATGCTCGGAAATCTTTGAAACTTCCTGGCGAAGGCGCGCGCCCAGCAGCAGCGCGCGCCCGTAAAAGGCCTGCGGCAGCGATTCGATCAGCGCGCCCCATTTGGCATTTTCCAGCGCATCATTCATCGAGGCGACCCCCGCGTGGGCTACCGGCATTCTGCTTCCGATTTGCGGTAGATCGCCCATCAAGGGCTCGGCGCTCAAGGGCATGGGAAAATCTTTCGCCATTGCAACACATTCAAAAATCTACACTGCGCTTGCGAAGGGGTGCAAGGCAAGCCCGCGCAGCAAAGATCGCGCCAGCGGCGCGGAGACGCGGGACACGGGCAGGGCCCAAAATCCGGTAAAAAGAGATAGAAAACAACAAAACCTTTGTGTGAAGAACCAAGGAACCGAGAAGGTGGTCAGATGTATTTCCTGATACGGGTGTTGATTTTTCTTGGGTTGCGAAGGCTTGGGCTTTAATTTCCCTTATACCGTGTCAGCGCGGCATGACGAGATGTGCGGGTCTTGCCAACCGGGTTTACCGCGCGCTGTGGCCAATTTGCCGCAGGGGTGATGCCCAAATTCGGCGCTGAGCGGCCTGGCTGATATTCATGCCCTTGGCGTGCCAGGAATTGCTGCGACGCAGCATCGCAAAGCGGGCTCCATGGCCTTTCCGCCTTCTGAATCGCCACCTATTGCATCGTCAGTGGAATCCGAGTCGGATTTCACTGGGTTCGATGCAACAGGTGATTGAATCTGCGCATTTTCGGGCACAAAATCGCAGCGATACGGTTGCCCGAAATGCGCTGGCCAAACAGCGCGGCGCGCGCCATCCTGAAGCGGTTGGCGTGATTCTGCCGCCGCCTCAGCAAACTGGAAGCTTGTATCCTACGCCCGCGCACCCCC
>CAZAGL010000183.1:0-5071 GCA_964484435.1 uncultured Caulobacteraceae bacterium | reverse complement strand
TCGAGGCCGAATTCGGGCGTGGCCGAACGCCCGATGGAAACAAAGCCCGCATTGAAAATGGCATCGACATAAGGCGATTGCACCGGGGCGATATGCGCACTGAAGGCCCGCGAGCCATAGGTGCAGCGCACCCCGCGCTGGGGTGTGAGATCCTTGATCAAGGTGGGGATGCCGGCGAAGGGCCCCTGCGGCACAGCCCGGCTTTGCGCGCGTGCTTGATCGAAGGTTTCCGTTACAAAGGCGTTGATCCGCGGCTCCAGCCTTTGGGCCCTGGCAATGGCCGCTTCCAGCACTTCGCCGGCGTGGATTTCCCCGGTGCGGATGCGCGCCGCCAGGCCCACGCCGTCCAGCTGGCCGAGCACGTCCTCGGGCGGGCCTGGGGGCAGAGCCTCCCTCGCTTTGCCATTGCACGCGGCCACCGAAACGCTGGCGGCGAGGGCCCCGGACGTGCAAAGCATCTGGCGTCTGGACGGGCGCATGAACATTCTCCGGGCATTTCTTGAGGGCGTATCCCTGCGCAGACTTGCGCTTTGTGATGCGAGGCGCAAGGGAAAGCCATGCCGCACGCCAAACTGTCTTTCGTGGATTTCGAGGCTTCCAGCCTGGATCTGGATAGCTGGCCCGTGGAAGCGGCGATCATGTGCACAAGCGGGCAGGGCGATGCCTTTCTCATTCGGCGCCATCCAAGCTGGTCGATGGGGGCCTGGGATCGGCGCTCGGCCAATATCCACGGGATCGCTCTGGCCGATTTGCAGGAAAAGGGCGAGGATTGGGAGGCGGGCCTGGGCCGGCTAGAAGCGAAGGCGCTGGGCCATCCCGTGTTTTCCGATGCCGCCGAATTCGATCAGCATTGGCTCGATCGGCTGGCGGCGGCGGCGGGGCGGCCCGCGCCCTTCCGCATTCGCGATTGGCATGAGGCTTTGCCATCCGGTCTCAAGCCGCGCGTGTGGCGCGCCATCCGGGCCGAAGCCGGCATGCTGGCCCCGCGCGCGCACCGGGCCGCGGCCGATACCAAATTCATGCTGGAAGTCTGGCGCCTGGCCTGGGAGGCCATGGTTTGAGCACGCTTACGCTGCGCGCCGATCAGCTTCTGGTGGCACGCGGGCTTTCGCCCACGCGGGCCAAGGCCCAGGCCGCGATCGCCGCCGGCGGCGTTTTTGCCGATGGCCAGCTTGTGCACAAAGCCAGCCAAAGCCTGCGAACAGATTGCCAATTGCGCTGCGAGCCTGCCAGCCCGTGGGTATCGCGCGCGGGTGAGAAACTGGATCGGGCCATGCGCGATTTCGGCCTCAGCGCCCAAGGCCTGCATTGTCTCGATATTGGCGCTTCAACCGGGGGCTTTACCCAGGTTCTGCTTGCCCGGGGCGCGGCCAGCGTCACGAGCGTGGACGTGGGCCAAGATCAGCTGCACCCGATCTTGCGCGCCGATCCCCGGGTGCACAGTTTCGAGGGGCTGGACGCGCGCGCCCTTTTGCCCACCCATCTTGCCGATGCGCCCGCGTTGATCGTTTGCGATGCCAGCTTTATCGGGGCGCATAAGGTGCTCGGGCCGGCCTTGGCGCTGGCTGCGACCCCGGCCAAGGCGCTGATCCTGATCAAGCCGCAATATGAGGCGGGGGCCGGGAAGCGGGTGACCGATGCCAATTGCGCCGCCATCGCCGCCGAGGCCGCTGCCCGCCTGGATGGGCTGGAGGGGTTTGATTTGCGGCATCTCGCGCCCAGCACGCTGCGCGGCGCGCAAGGCAGCCAGGAATTCTTCGCCCTCTTGGCGAAGGGGGGTTGAGAAGTCAGGGGGCGAGCAGCCCGCGCAAGCTCTTGCGGGAGATTTCCTCGCACGCACCAGGCTTGAGTAAGCCCAGCTGGAACGGGCCATAGGCCACGCGGATCAGGCGATTGACGATCAGCCCGACATGCTCCAGCACGCGGCGCACTTCGCGGTTTTTGCCCTCGGAAAGCTCGATGGAAATCCAGGCATTGGCGCGCACTTGGCGTTCCAGCTGGGCCAAGATCGGCCCATAGCGCACCCCCGCGATGGTGACGCCCTCGGCCAGGCCATCGAGCGCGCTTTGGCTGACAAGCCCATGGGCCCTGGCCCGATAGCGCCGCACCCAGCCGTTTTCGGGCAGTTCGAGTTGGCGCGCCAGCGCTCCATCATTGGTCAAAAGCAATAGGCCCTCGGAGGTCAGATCGAGGCGGCCAACGGAAATGACGCGCGGCAGGCCTTCGGGCAGATGTTCGAAGACATTGGGGCGGCCTTTGGGGTCTTTGTGGGTGGTGACGAGGCCGGCCGGCTTGTGATAGCGCCACATGCGCGCGGGCTCGGCCGCGCCGATCAGTTGGCCATCCACCCGCACGCTATCGCCGGTCATGACCTTCACGGCCGGGCTGGTCAGGATCAGCGCGTTGACGCTGACGCGCCCTTCTGCGATCAGCCGCTCGGCATCGCGGCGTGAGCACAATCCGGCCCGCGCCAGGAATTTGGCGATCCGCTCGCCGCCCACAGGCCAGGCATCGGGGGCCAATTGATCGGAATCGTCAGCATGCATACGCCTGAGGATAAACAAATTTTCGCGCAGGACGAAATCTTGATGCAACGGGCCCTGGAAATGGCGGCGCGCGCCGGGGCGGCCAATGAGGCCCCGATCGGGGCGCTGTTGTGGGATCCGCAAGGCCAGCGCGTAGTGTGGGAAGGGGGCAATGCCCCCATCGCTTCGCACGATCCAACCGCGCATGCGGAAATTCTGGCGCTGCGCGCCGGGGGGCGGGCGCTGGGCAATTATCGGCTTGGCGGGATGTGGCTCTATGTGACGCTGGAGCCCTGCGCCATGTGCGCCGGGGCCATCAGCCATGCGCGCATCGCGCGCCTGGTTTATGGTGCGCCCGATGCCAAAGGCGGCGCGGTGCACCATGGGCCGAGATTTTTCGAGCAGCCAACATGCCATTGGCACCCGCAAATCCGCGCAGATGTGCAGGCGCAGGCCAGCACCGCGCTATTGCGGGCGTTTTTCAAGGCCCGGCGCGGCCATTAAGGCCCGGGCCATCTGGGCATCGCGGGCGATCTGCGCCTTGAGCGCATCGAGCGATTCAAAGCGCCGCTCTTCGCGCAAATGGGCCAGGAGCTGCACCTCCACCGGGGCATCATAGATATCCCCAGAAAAATCGAAGATATGCGCCTCCAGCAGGGGAATGGTCTCGTTGCCCAAGGTGGGTTTGAGACCCAGATTGGCGACGCCGGGCAAGGCCTCGCCCGCGTCTATGCGGATCAAAACGGCATAAACGCCGAAGGCCGGCCGCAAATACGCCCCCAACGCGACATTGGCCGTGGGAAAGCCCAGCAGGCGCCCGCGCTGCGCGCCGGTTTGCACGCGCCCCTCGATCGACCAGGGGCGCCCCAGCCAAAGCCCCGCCTGCTGCATCTGGCCGCGCACCAGAGCGGCGCGGATATTGGACGAGGAGATTTTCTCTCCCGCATCGGCCAAAACCGGGGCGGTCAAGACCTTAAAGCCAAATTCGGTGCCCAGCGCGCGCAAAGCGGCCACATCGCCGGTGCGCCCGGCCCCAAAACGGAAATCCCCACCGACAATGACCAAACGCGCGCCAAACCGATCATGCAGCACATGCTGCGCGAACTCGGCGCTGGATTGGCTGGCCAATTGGCGATCGAAACCGATCTCGAAGGCCAGATCAGCATGCTGGGCGGCCAAGGCGCGCAGGCGTTGCCCCGAAGTTTGCAGCCGAAAAGGTGGGGCTTGGGGTGCGAAGAACTGGCGCGGATGGGGTTCGAACACCGCCGCCGCGAATGGAATGCCCAGGCGCTGCGCTTGGGCCCGCGCAAAGCGCAAAACCCCTTGATGGCCAAGGTGCACGCCATCAAAATTGCCCAAAGCGATGACGGCATTGCGATCTGCGCCTTCGGCGCGGCTGTTGCGCAGGATGTTCATGTCAGGCGGCGCGCCTTGGGGCGATGCACACGGCCTCCCCCTCCAGCACCGTGCGCCCGCCGACGGCGCACCGGCAAGCCAAGCTGACCCGCGCGGTTTTTGCCTCCAGCCCGATGATCTCCACGCGCGCCTCGACGCAATCGCCCAGGCGCACCGGGCGGCGAAATTGCAGGCTTTGCGAAACATAAATCGCACCAGGGCCCGGCAGCTTGCCGGCCAGCAGGGCTGAAATCAGGCTGGCAATCAACATTCCGTGGGCGATTCGGCCTTGAAACCGCGTGCCGGCGGCGAAGGCCTCATCCACATGGACGGGATTAAAATCTCCAGAAATTTCAGCGAAAGCCAGCACATCCGCCTCGCTGATCCTGCGTTCGAGCGAAGCCGTCTGGCCGATCTGCAAATCTTCAAACGCCAATTCAGCGACCATTCGACGCACCTCGAATTTCCTTCACGGTTTTTTATCGTGCCTATCGTATTAAGCAAACCGTCTGCACCGCTTAGCCAATGTCGGAGGGCCGGAATGGCCGTTGAGATGAATATGCCGATCCTTGTCGTCGATGATTATGCGACGATGGTCCGGATCATTAGGAACTTGCTGGGCCAGCTTGGTTTCAGCAATATCGATGACGCTTCCGATGGCCAGGCGGCCTTGGCGAAGCTGAAGGAAAAGTCCTTCGGCCTCGTCATTTCCGATTGGAACATGGAGCCCATGACCGGCTTCGAGCTGCTGCGCGAAGTGCGCGGCGATGAAAAACTGAAGGCCACGCCCTTCATCATGGTGACGGCCGAATCCAAAACGGAAAACGTCATCGCAGCAAAAAAGGCCGGTGTGAATAATTACATCGTCAAGCCCTTCAACGCCCAAACCCTAAAAATGAAGATCGCGGCCGTTCTCGGCGACTTCTAACCAAAAAAGGAGTGGCACAGATGGCTGCTACAGAAGTCGCGATCAGGGTGCGCGAGGCGATTGCCTCGATGGCCGCCACGGATTTCAATAATCCTCGGCTGATGGAAGTTTTGAATCTTTCCCAACAGCTTGTTGATACCATGCAAACCTTCTTTGGTGCGCTGGATAACAGCATTTATGGTGAGTTTAATTACATCGCCACCTATATCGCCAAAACTCGCGA
>CAZAGL010000182.1:0-5079 GCA_964484435.1 uncultured Caulobacteraceae bacterium | reverse complement strand
GCGACCAGGCCATGCGCGGAGGCGATATTGATGATCCGGCCCCATTGGCGCGCCTTCATGCCGGGAAAGGCCGCTTTGGTCAGGTGGAAGGCCGAGGACAGCGAGATGGCGATGATCGCATCCCATTTGTCATCGGGAAATTCCTCGATCGGGCTGACATTCTGGATGCCGGCATTGTTGACCAAGATATCCAGCCGGCCAAGCTGATGGATGCTGGTTTGCGCGAGATCGCGGATCTGATCCGGCTTGCTCATATCCGCGCCGTGATATAGCACGCGGCTGCCGGTTTCTCCTTCCAGGGCGGCGCGCGTCGCCTCGATTTGCGCGGCATCACCAAAGCCATTGAGCACGACATTGACACCGGATCGGGCCAGCAGGCTGGCGATGGCCAGGCCGATCCCCGACGTGGAGCCCGTAACGATGGCCGCGCGGCGCGTGCCATTGGCCAAAGCGAGTTTGAAGCTGACATCTTGGGCGGACATGGAAGGCCTCCTAAGCGAGCGGCTGCTGCACTGCAGCACGCCCGAAATCGAGCCCTTGTAGCGCGTTCACGCCGCCGGCGTCATCCATTGCGTCGCCAAGATTTCCATATCGTGATCAGTGCAGGCCCTGCAAGGCGGCATAGAGCCGATCATCGATCTGTTGCGGGCGCAACAGGCCATTGGCCCCCGCGCGCTCCAGCTCTTTTTCCAGTTCCGCCAGGCAGCTGACCACATCCAGATTGGCCGAGCGCATGGCCTGCGTGCGCGCGCCGCGCAGATCGGCCAGAAAGCGGGCCCGCTGATCCCGATCCTGCAAACTGAGGCTTTGGCCAGAAATGCGCAGGCGGCGCAGGGTCGTGGCCAGAGGCTGGCCGCTATCGACCGATGCGATCACCGCTTTGGTTGGCCCGGTTTGCGATTTGACGAAATTGGGGCTGTCTTCCAGGCGCCGGGCCGCCTTGCGAAACAGCGGCTTGCGGATGCGGCGGCATGGGCCGACATAAGCCGGCGTATCGATCCAATTGCGATTGCCTTCCAGCGCCCGGCGCATCGCATTGGCCAGCAGGGATTTGCCGGCGCGCGCCTCAACCACGATGGCACCCGCCGCGGACCAGACGCGGTTTTGTTCATCGGTCTCGGCCAGCACGGCCACGGCCAGCCGCCGCAGCTCGGGGCTGGCGGCGCGGCGGATGCGGGCCAGGCGCTCGGCGGAAAAATCGCTGATCTGGCGGGCATCGAAGATCAAAGCAGAAGGCGGAGGCGGGCGACGCAAACCCTCCAGCACATCGCCAGCCGCGATGAGCCGTTTGGCCGCGCCGGTTGGCAAGGCCGCCAGGACACGAGGGCGGATCTCTTCCGCCACGCTGATCCAAAATTCTCCGGCCGGCATCTCCAGCACCCAAAACCCAAACCATGTTAGTCAAAACATCGTAAAGGTATTCTGAAGTTCCGGCGGGCACCAAAACAAAACGGCGGGCCTTTTGGGCCCGCCGCTCTGGCAGTTTTGCAGAGGCTTGGCTCTAGAAATTGAACTTCAGCTGGGCCGAGAAGGTTCTCGGCTGGCTGGGATAGACCACCGTGGTGGCCTGTTCGGGCGCTTCAAATGCCCCGCCGATGAAGAATTTATCGGTGATGTTGCTGACGAAGAAGGACACGTCCCAGCGGCCATCTTCATCGCCCACCGCCACGCGCGCATTGGCCGTCACGAAGGCCTGGTTATCGGTGGGATCTTGGCCGACGGGCACGAACACGCCGGGGCTGCTTTGCAGGCGCCCATTGGTGCGCACCGGATAGGAGCTTTGGAAGCGCGTATCGGCATAGACAAGGCCATATAGCCCAAAGCCGATCGGGCGCTTGTAGGTGGCGGCCCCCGTCAGCGTCCAGCGCGGGATGAAGGAGCTGCGCGTGCCGGCCGGCAACGTGGCCCCGGCAACCGGGCCGGGCTCGGCGAGGGTGGAATCGGTGTAGGCAACGCCGCCCTGGAAGGTCAAATGCTGACCGATCCGGCTAAAGGAATCCAGCTCGAAGCCGCGGCTATCGACCAGAGGCACGTTGAAGGTCTGGAAGTTGAAGCCATTGAAGGCGTTCAATTGGAATTGATTGACCCGCTCAATGAAGAAATCGCCGTTGAAGGTGGTGGCGATGGCCGGGATGGAAAGTTTCCAGCCCACTTCATAGGCATTGGTGAATTCCGCGCCGAATTCCAGATCATTGGTGCTGGGGCGGGTGGTGCTGGCCGGGGTGACGTTGAAGCCGGAGCGATCCAGGTTAAAGCCGCCGGATTTGTAGCCGCGCGAATAGCCCCCATAAAGCAGCAGGTTTTCGGTGGCCTTCCAGCTCAAATTGCCGGTGCCCGTGACTTCGCTTTCGGTGCGCTCATCGTTGAAGCTACCATTGGCAATCGTGTTGACCACGGGATTGCAACCGAACAGGGCAAAGGTGGCCAATGGGCCGGCCAGCAAGGCGCGCGTGAGGGGGGCGGCGGCGCGGAAGGCGTCGCAGGTGGGCGAAACGGAATTGAGATTGGCAGTCAGCTGCTTGTTTTCGCGGTTATAGCGCGCACCCAGCGTCAACGTGACGTTGTTGATGATCTCGATCTGATCATGCGTGAAGAAGGCAAAGGCCGTGGTATTCTGGCCAAAATTATCCCGGTTTTGACCTTGGCCGTTCAATTGCGGATTGGCGGCGATCAAGGCGGAGAAGCCCGACGCCTGTGCAAAGGCTTGCGCCTGCGCCGTGGCGGCCGGAACGCCGGCAGCGATCAATTGCTGGGTGATGGCGGGGGCCAAAGCGGCGGTGAACAGGCGGCAATTGGGGACGGTCGCCGCGGCCGGGCCGCAGCCCGTGGTGCCGAGGCTGCCAAAGATGTTGAAGCCCGCGCCGCCAGGGGCGGGGCCATTGAGATCCACGCCTGACGCCAACGCATCGACATAGCGCGAGGCGTCGACGCCGAATTGGATCGTATCCGAGGTAGTGACATTTTCCTGATAGAAGAAGCCGCCAACCAGCCAATCCAGCGGGCCTTTGACGCCCTGCAGTGTCAATTCCTGGCTGAACGTGTTGTAGCCGATGCGGTAGCCATCACGATAGGCACGGTCCTGGCTGCCGAAATCGACATCCTGGCCGCGCAGTGCCACCCATTGGCGATAGGCCGTGATGGATTTGAGATTGATGCCGCCGATATCCCAATCCAGTTCGCCAGACAGGCCCCATTCATCGATGGCTTCGTTGTAATTGCGCCCGGGGGTGATCGCCACATTGCGCGCGTTCAGATCACGCGGCAGAATGCCTGGCAGGCCGCGCAGGCCCGCAATGGCGGTCACGGCCGGGCCTGTCGAGCCCGGATTGAGCACGATGGCGGCGCAGCATTCCTCATTCGTTTCATTGACATCGGCGATGAAGCGGAACGAGGCGTTCTGATTGATGTTCCACAGCAATTGGCCGCGCACGAAATAGCGATTGCGATTGTTGATGGTGCGGCCGCTATTGATTTCGTTGATATAGCCATCGCGGTTTTGCCAATTGGTTTCGATGCGCGCGGCCAGCACATCGGGGATGATCGCGCCCGTCACGCCCAACGACGTGTTGATGGCATCGAAATTGCCGATTTCCACTCTGCCAAAGATGCGCGTATCGAATTCGGGGCCGGCGGTGGTGACGCTCAAGGCCCCGGCCGAGGTGTTGCGGCCAAACAGCGTGCCTTGCGGGCCGCGCAGAACTTCGATCCGCTCCACTTCCGGCAATTCGGAAATGGCCGTGCTGGAGCGATTGCGGAATACCCCATCGATGAACACGCCAACCGCCGGCTCGAAGCCCGGGTTATCCCCGCCGGTGCCGATACCGCGGATGAACAGGACGGTGCTGGCGGCGTTCGATTGGCCGGTGAACACCTTGAAGCTGGGAGCGATCTGCTCGACCGCACGCAAATCCTTGAAATTGGCGTTGGCGATGGTATCGGCCGTGATCGCCGTGATGGCGACGGGCACATCCTGCAACGCGGCCGAGCGGCCCGTGGCCGTGACCACGATCTCATCGCTGTCGGCGACTTCCTGGGCCGCCTCATCGGTTTGTGCAGGCGGCGGCGGGGCTTCTTGCGCCAGCGCCGGAGACATTAGAGCGAAAGCCGAAAAAACACCGGTCAACAAGCCGGAACGGACGCCAAGCGGACGCGACATGAAATTTCTCCCCAAAGCCGGCTGCACAGGCAAATCGGCAGATTCTACAAAACACCCGCCTCAAGCTGGCGCTTCTCTTCTTGCTAGTGACTAATGGGGGCTGCGGGCGTGTCAAGAAGGGCGGCGCGCTTGGCGCACGCAGTGCGGCAATTTGGCCACGCAAAATATTGCGAAGGGGTGCAAATCGCGCCAGGAATGCCACAGAAAGTTCAAATTGCATGCCCCAGCCAACATCCGCTTTGGTGCTGTTTTCCGCCGGGCAGGATTCCGCGACCTGTCTGGCCTGGGCACTGGAGCGATTCGCCCGGGTGGAAACCATCGGCTTCGATTATGGCCAGCGCCATCTCGTGGAATTGCGCCAGCGCCCGATCGTGCTGGCGCGCTTGGCGGCGTATTCGCCGCGCTGGGCGGCCAAATTGGGCGCGGATGCATTGGTGGATTTGCGCGGCTATGGCCAGCTGATCGACAGCGCCTTGACGCGCGATGTGCCGATCGCGGCGGCCCCATCGGGCCTGCCCAACACGTTTGTCCCTGGCCGCAATCTGGTGTTTCTCAGCATCGCGGCGGCCCATGCCCATGCGCGTGGCCTGGATGTGCTGGTGGGCGGCATGTGCGAGACGGATTTCTCCGGCTATCCCGATTGCCGCCGCAAAACCCTTGATGTTCTGCAGATCGCTTTGGCCTTGGGCATGGACCGGCCCATGCCGATCACCACGCCCTTGATGCGCTTGACGAAAGCGCAAACCTGGGAATTGGCCCATGCCTGCGGGGGCGATGCCCTGGTGGAGCTGATTCGTGTGCACACCCACACCTGCTATGAGGGCGTGCGCGGCGATTTGCACCCCTGGGGGTATGGCTGCGGCCTCTGCCCCGCCTGCACATTGCGGGCGGATGGCTGGCGCGCCTATGCCGGGGGCTGAGCG
>CAZAGL010000181.1:0-5105 GCA_964484435.1 uncultured Caulobacteraceae bacterium | reverse complement strand
GCTAGAACGAATACGGCGCCGATTAAAAGTATCGCGCCAGCGATCCATCGCTGCAGGACTGTGTAGGACCAGTCCGGTCGCCCAAGCGCAGGTTCCCATTCCGGCGCAAAGCAAGCCACGAAGGTGGCGGCGGCGACGAGGATCACGGCCAGTTTCCAGAACCGCTCGGCTGCTTTTTGAATTTCGGGCCTGAAGCTGAAGCCGTAAGCCAGCACCCCGCGTGCTCGAAGAGCGAGGCCTCGCGCGATAGAGGCGAGCATTACAACGGCTAAAGCCGCGGCAGGCAAAGCGTAAGGAAGGGCGAAATCGGGCATCGGCGGGCTCCTTGGCAAATCGGAAGCCCAGATCTAAGTCCTCTAGCCACTAGAGGAGCAAGAGGCGAAAATGCACACGATTGGCGCGGCGGCGGAGCTCACCGGCGTTAAGATCCCAACAATTCGGTTTTATGAGGCGGAGGGGCTGTTGCCGGTGGCGGCGCGGACGCAAAGCGGCCGCCGACTTTTCGGCGCGCCAGAGCTGCGGCGGCTGAGTTTCATTCGTCATGCGCGGCAATTGGGCTTCGAACTCGACCAAATCCGCGCGCTGCTGAACCTCGCGGACCAACCCGAACGGCCCTGCGCAGAGGCTGATGCGATCGCACGGGACAATCTGGTGGCAGTGCGGGCCCGCCTGAAACAGCTCAAAGGTCTTGAAAAGGAGCTCAAGCGCATGGTTGCGGCTTGCCAGGGCGGCCCGGCGCTGGCGTGCCGCATCATCGAAGCGCTCAGCGATCATGCCTTGTGCGACGCGGACGTGCATTAGCGCTTGATCCTCTAGCGGCTAGAGAAAGTAGACGGTGTCGCGCGGGATTGGCCCGTCTACAGCGGCCAGCTGTCCACTCTGCGCATTAACTTGTCGGCAATGGGTTTGTGAGATAGGCACTGGTGTATGGGTCGATCCGTCCGCTCTTTGTTTTGCGCCCTTTTGGCGGTTCTGGTCGCGATGCTTGTCGCACCGGAGCCACTGGCGCATGCGGCGATGCATATAGATAACCATGTTTCGGCGTCCGGTTTCGACCATCCGCGCACTGACCACGCGCCGAGCAAGCCGTGTGGCGATTGCTGCCATCATGCGACATGCCACATGAAGGTGACGCCAGCGTCCCAAGCCTGGTCCCGCGCTTTTGATCTGCAAGCGGTGCGCTTTCGCGCAATCGAATTTGTCGCGCCCTATGGTGCCCCCGCCACTCGTGAGCCCGATCCCGAACGAAGCTGAGCCATCTGGCAATCGCCGTACCTTTTTCGCGCGGCTGTGACGGCTTTCGTTTTGAGGAAACATCATGTCTCGAAGAATTGCGGGTGCCTTGGCGCTCGGAGCCTGGGGCGCGGCAAGCGTCTTAGGCGGGGATGCGCCAGCATGCGCCCAACAACCCGCCATTGCGGTGCCGGCCGAAGCGGAGTCCGCGTATAACGCCGCGGCTGCGCGTGACGCCGAAATCGCCGGTGCGGAAGCTGAACTGAGGGCGGCGCAACTGCGGGCGCGCAGCGTCGGTGTCATCTTTGAAGGCGCGCCAAGCGCCACACTCAGCTATCGCAATGATCGAAGCGGTTCGGGGCTTGGATACCGAGAGTATGAGGCCGAAGTCTCAGCGCCGATTTTCTTGCCAGGAGAACGCAACGCCACTCAGCGCGCCGCCGCAGCGCGGCGCGACGCCGCCGCGGCGCGCCTCGAACTCGCAAGGCTTGATCTGGCGTCGCGGTTGCGCGCCGCCTGGTGGGCGCGTGAGCGCGCGCAGGCGTCTGTGCAGATCGCGCGGCGGCAAGCCGTAGGTGCCACAGAACTTGCAACCGCGACCAGCCGCCTGACAGATGCCGGCGTGCAGGCTCGGCTTGACTTGGTTCAAGTGGAAGCGCTGACGGCCGAAATTGAAGCCGCTGCGATCACCGCTGAAGCCGACTTTGTGGCGGCGGACACAGCGTGGCGTGCGCTTGTAGGGAACGCAGCGGTTTCGTTCCTTGATGCAACGGTTCCGGCGGAAGCAGTATTGGCGGATCATCCGCTCGTGCGTCTGCGTCGCGCCGAGCAGGTTTACGGCGAAGCTGCTGCGCAACAGGCTGCGTTGGCCGGTTTTCCAAGCCCCGAGATTGGGCTGCTTGCGCGCCGCGAACGCGACGCCTTCGGACAGACCGAGGTCGACAGCTTTGGCGTTATGGTTCGTGTGCCTTTGGGGCGTGATCCGGGCACGCGTGCAGCAGCATCAGAAGCGCGGGCGATCGCTGCGCGCGCCCGCGCTGCGCTCGTGCAAGATCGTAGGGTTCTCGACGGCCAGCTCGCGACTGCGCGCTCTCGACTCGCGGCAGCCGAAAGGACGCTCGCCGTCGCGCAACGCCGCCAAACCAGCCTGGCTGAAGCTCTGGAACTGGCAGAACGGGGGCGAGGTGAAGGTGCGTTGGGATTCATCGAGTTTTTGCGCGCCCGCAGCGCCTTGGCCGAAGCCCAACGCGCCGCGGCACTCGCCGTCATAGATCGCACGTCGGCGCAAAGCGCTGTAGCGCAAGCCCTGGGGATTTTGCCGTGATGTTTCGGATTTTGAAAACAGTTGGTGCTGTCTTGTTGGCGCTGGGATTGGCAGTTGCGTCCGCCACAGCGCATGAAGGGGATGAGAAACCCGCAGCATCGCAAACTGCGGAGGCGACAGCGCCGCGGCTCTCGGCGATGAGCGAAAAGCATGAGATGGTCGCGCTCGTCGACGGAAAAGAACTCGTCATTTGGATCAACGCCTTCGCCACCTCAGCGCCTGTCACCACCGCAACCATCGAGGTCACGATTGACGGCAAAACTGCGCGCGCGGAACCGCAGCCCGATGGAACCTATCACGTTCCCGCCGGCCCGCTCGCTGGTCACGAAACCGCAGAGCATGGTGCCGGACCCGAGCCACTCGATCAGCACACGGTGCTGGTATCGGTGACGACGCCCGCGGGTCAGGACCTCCTGACCGGCGCGCTGTCCCATGATCATGAACATCATGATGAGACCGGCGGATGGCCGTGGGCCTGGGTGATCGGCGGCTTGATTGTTGTCAGCGGCATTGCCGGTGGGGTGATCTGGCGCAGGCGAAGGGGCTCGGCCGCTGCCGGGGCAAGCGCAGGCGCTTTGATCGTCGCGTTAGCGCTAAATGGTGCGCCTCCGTCGGCGCAAGCCCATGAAGGGCACGGCGGCGAAAGTGCCGCGCCTGTTGGCGGTGACGTCGCGCGGCGCTTGCCTGATGGCGACTTGTTTGTTCCGATGGCGGTGCAAAGAACCCTTGGTGTACGAACTGTCGTGGCCGAACAGGGCGCTGCCGCCGTAGCTGTTTCATTGAATGGCCGGATCATCGCCGATCCCAATGCCGGCGGAGTGGTGCAGCCGACGACAGCCGGCCGCGTGATCCAGCCGCCTGGTGGATTTCCCGGCCTCGGGGCACGTGTGAACGCCGGACAGATTCTTGCCTATGTCGAGCCCGCGATTGAAGGTGCCGACCGCGCCGGCCTTGCCCAGGAGGCGGCGGGGATTGAAACTGAACTGGCCACAGCGCGGGCCCAATTGGCCCGGCTTGAACGCCTTGAAGGCGTCGTTCCACAACGCGAGATCGAAGACGCGCGATTGTCTGTGCAGGGATTGGAGCGACGCCGCGCCGCTACCGCTGGCGGGCGTGCGCCGCGCGAAGCCTTGCGGGCCCCTGTCGGCGGCGTGATCGCCATGGCGAACGTCCAGGCCGGCGCTGTCGTTGAGGGACGAACGGTGTTGTTTGAAGTGATCAATCCGGGACGTCTCCAGATCGAGGCGACCATCACGGATCGCCGCGCGCTCGGCGCTGCGGCGACCGCGCTTGTCGAAGGTCGGTCGATCCCGTTGACCCGGATTGGTGCCGGGCGGGCCGATGCGGCTGGGGCGTCGGTTGTGCGCTTTGCGGTCACGGAGGGCGCGCAAGGCCTGCGGCTCAATCAGCCTGTTACGGTGTTTGCAGAAACCGCCGCGCGCGCCAAAGGGGTCGCGGTTCCGCGCGCCGCCATCACGCGCGCCGCGAACGGGCAAAGCGTCGTGTTCGTGAAGGAAGGGCCAGAGCGCTTGGCGCAACGTGTCGTCGCCATCGAGCCCGTCGGTGCCGATCGTGTGATCGTCACTGATGGTGTCGCCGCGGGTGAGCGTGTCGTCACCCAGGGCGCTCAACTCATTGCTCAGATCCGCTGAGGAAGGGCAAAACTATGTTCAACTTCCTCGTCAATGCGAGCCTGCGCAATCGCGTGCTCGTAGCAATCGCCGCCCTCTTGCTCGTCGTCATCGGGTCGGTCACGACTGCGCGGCTACCTGTCGACGTGCTGCCCGATCTCAATCGCCCAACCGTCACCATCTTGGCGGAAAGCCATGGCATGGCACCGCCCGAGGTTGAAAGTCTCGTTACGCTGCCCATTGAGACAGCGATGAGCGGCATCCCCGGCGTGGAACGGGTGCGCTCCGTCTCCGGCATCGGACTGTCGATCGTCTATGTCGAATTTGCCTGGGATCAGGAAATCTACCGCGCCCGCCAACAAGTCGCTGAACGGTTGGCGACCGTTCAAGCCACCTTGCCCGCCGAAGTGGCGCCGGCGATGGGCCCTGTGACATCCATCATAGGCGAGATCATGCTGGTCGCGGTGACGCCAGGCCAAGCGAGCCTCATGCAAACGCGCGAAACCGCTGATTTCGTCCTGCGGCCCCGCCTTCTCACCATCCCCGGGGTCGCACAGATCATCCCGATAGGCGGTGAAGTGCGCCAGTATCGGGTGTCGCCCAATCTTCCGGCCATGCAGACCGCGGGGATCAAACTTGAAGACATTGAACGCGCGATCACCGGGTTCGGCGCCAATACCGGTGGCGGGTTTCTGGATCAGTTCGACCAGGAATTCCTGATCCGCAACGTCGCGCGCACAACACGCGTTGAAGACCTCCGCGGCCTGGCGGTGGCCGTGCGTAATGGGGCTGTTGTTACCCTCGGTCAGGTTGCGACAGTCGACTTCGCGCCGCGTTTCCGGCGTGGCGACGCCGGCTACAATGCCGGCCCCGCCGTGATCATCTGTTTCGTGAGCAGCGTGAGGGTGTCCCGTTCA
>CAZAGL010000180.1:0-5138 GCA_964484435.1 uncultured Caulobacteraceae bacterium | reverse complement strand
CATCCGAAGCATGTCTACCCTTTCGCGAGTTCGGCGCGGATCGCCGCCAATCGGCTTTCGATTTCGAGGCGCCGGCGCGCGCCGTCAAGCCAGAGCCGCGCTTCCTGCGCAGCGCGCCCCTCAAGCTGGCCCAAAGCGCCAGCTGCGCCAGCCAGATCGCCCTTGGCAATCGCCAAGCGCGCGGAATCGAGCGGGCTTTGCGGCACGCCCTTGGGCGCAACCGGTTTGACCGAGACCTGGCGCGCGATCACCGCTTGCATTTGGCCCAGCACGCTGGGCCCGCCCGATTGCGCCCGCACGGCCTGATCCAGGCGCGCTGCGAGCGGCGCAAAGCTCGCAAGCAATTCGGGGCGGCTGGGCGCGCCTTGCGCCGCCAAAACCGCGAGCGCCTGGACCTGCGGATGTTCCGGCAAAGCGATGCTCAGCGCGCGCATGGCCTCCGGGAAGGGGCCGGTCCGCTGCGCCGCTTCGCTGACGGAAGCCAAAGCCAAAGCGCCGCGCGCCGCGCGCCCGGCCGAGGCCGTTTCGGAACGGCTGACGATCACATCCTGGCGCAGGCGATCGAGTTCGCCGCGCAGCGCGGCCAATTCAATGCCAGCGGCACGCTGGCCTTTGCGGGCCTCGCTCAAGCCTTGGGCCAAGCTTTCCATGCCGCCATGCTGATTTGCCGCCGCCTGCAAGCGCAGAAAATCGGCGATGATCCCTTCCAGCTGGGTGATCCGGGCCTCCAAGGCCGCGGCATTACGGGCCAGCTGCGCCTCCCCCACGGGCTGGGGCCCGCTTTCCAAGGCGGCCAAGCGCTTGCGCAAGGCTTCCGTGGGGGCCGGGCCGCCCGGCAACAGCCGCAGGCCCAGCTCTAGCCGCTCTTGGGCCGCACGCACGGCCGCGATATCGCGTTGCATCGCCTCCGCATCGAAGGGCAGGGCAATGGGTGCGGCCGTGTTGGCCTGGCCGGCGGCGATGCGCGAAGGGGCCGAAGCCAAGCCGGAGGCCGGCGCATCCGCGATCACGCGCTCAGCCGGCAAAGACAGATCCCAGCGCCCGGCCAACATGGCGCCGCCCATTCCCGCAAACGTCCCAAACCCAACGGCCAGCAAGCTGATCAGGACATAGCCGCGCACATTTTTGCCAATACCCGGCCGGGAGGCACGGGCAGCAATGGGGCCAGCCCCGTCCACGCGGGCGGCAAACGCATGCGTTTTGATGGCGGGCAAAGGCGCACTCCGGGCCAAACGGGGCCGCGCTGATTCGCGACTCATTGGCCACCCAAGTTACCCCATTTGCCGGCCGCAAGCCATCGCACCCGAAATTGCAAAACGGGGCGTGCAGTTTCGGGCGAAAAGCTGGTATACGGCCCAGATCATGGCGCAGAGAGGCAGATTGGCTGCCCTCGCTCATCCAAGGAAACCCACGTGCCGCCCAGCAAGTTCGACCATGGCTTTCAAGAACGCACCAAAGCCGCCGCCGAGGCCAAACGCGCGGCGGTCGAGCAGTTTCGCCAGCGCGCCGAAGCCGCCAATGACCCCGAAGTGCTGGCCCGCCGGGCCGCCGCCGCGGCTTCCCAGGCCGCCCGCCAGGCCAAGCGCGCCGAAGCCCAGGAATTGCGCAAGCTGCGCGCCGAAGAAGAGCGCGTGGCCAAGGCCGCCGCTGCTGCTGCCGCCATCGCCGCCGCCGAGGCAGAGAAGATCGCCGCGAAGGCCCGCGCCGAGGCGCTCCTGAAGGAGCAGAAAGCCGCCCGCGATGCGCGGTATGCGGCGCGCAAAGCCCGAAAATAAGCCTTTCAGCCGGGCGCCAATAGCGAAAACATCGCGCTTTGCGTCGGCTCTTGCGCGCAGATTGTCTGCGTCCAGCCCCAAATGCGCGCCGATTTCGCGACATGGGCACTGAGGCATACGCACCGCGTGCGCCGGGCTTGCGCACCGCAATTGCCCGCCTCCACGCTGACGCTGAGCACCCGCGCGCCATCGGCGCTATACAGCAGGATCGTGCCGATGCGGCCGGCGCGCAACTCCCCCAAGGCCTCGGCCGGCAAAGCCGACACAGCGCGCGTGCGATACATCGGCACATGCCGCGCGGCAAATCCGGCGGCTTCCATCTGGGAGGCGATGTCGATCTGCAGGCGATCGGCCCCGACATGCACCAATTCGCCGCCATTTCGGGAAAGCCGCCCACGCAGCAGATCCAGCAAGGATTGCCCTTCCCCGGCCGCCACGAAGACCTGGGCAAAGCCCGCCTGGTGCAGTGCCCGCGCCGTGACCTGGCCGACGGCAAAAACCGGCACATCGCGCCAGGCATTGGCTGCGATGAAGGCCCGCACCCCGTGGCGGCTGGTAAAGGCCAAGGCCTGCAAACCGCGGCGGGGCAAAGCGTGCGGCGCGAAGCGCAGGCGCGAAACCGGGGCCGGCCAGGCCACAAAGCCCATGTCCCGCAGAGTCTGCGCGCTTTCTTTGGCCCCGCTTTCCTCGCGGGCCACCAAAATGCCGTTGCTCATGATCCGATCGGCCACAATGGGCCCGCCTCTTTCCGCAGCGCAGCGCCCAGCCGCTGCCCCAGCGCGCGGGCGCTCTCGGCATCGGGGGCGAGAATGCCCTCCTCGACGCGCCAGCGATGGCGGCCATCGGGCGTCAACGCCTCGCACAGCAGATGCAAATACGGGCCCTGCCAGGTGGAAAGCGCCGCGATCGGGGTGCGGCAATCGCCCTCCACGGCCAGCAAAAATCCGCGCTCGGCCTCGATGGCGAGGCGCGTTTGCACCTCTTCGAGCCCGGCCAGAAGCTCCAGCACGCGGGCATCCCCGGCCCGCGCCGTCACGGCCAAGGCCCCTTGGCCGATGGCTGGGGGCATGGTTCGCGGATCGAGCAGCGCGCCCGCCGCGCTTTCCAGGCCCAAGCGCTTGAGGCCGGCCAGCGCCAGAAAGGTTGCATCGGCTTCGCCCTTGGCCAGCTTGTCCAGGCGGGTTTGCACATTGCCGCGCAAGGTCACGAGGGCGAGATCGGGCCGTTGGTGCAAGGCCTGGGCGGCCCGGCGCAGGCTGGCCGTGCCCAAAACCGCGCCATGGGGCAAATCCTCCAGGCCCGCCGCCCCCGGGGCGATCAGCGCGTCGCGCACGTCTTCGCGCTCAGGCACGCAGGCCAAGACGATCCCCTCGGGCAAAATAGTCGGCAAATCCTTGAGCGAATGCACGGCCAGATCGATGCGCCCGTGCAGCAGCGCCGCATCCAATTCCTTGGTGAACAGGCCCTTGCCACCCGCATCGCGCAGGCTGCGCTCCTGCAACCGATCCCCCTGCGTGATCATCGGCAGAACCGGCAAAGCGATGCCATGCGCCTGCGCGTCCAGCCCCAGGGCCGCGGCCAGCCGCTCGCGCACACGCTGCGTCTGGGCCAGGGATAGGGGAGAGGCGCGCGCGCCGATGCGAAAGGGGCTGTTCATGGTCTTGCCGCGCGCTTAACTCCACTTGGTATGGAGAGCAAGCGCATCTTATTGGGCATCGAGACCAGCTGCGACGAGACGGCGGCGGCTTTGGTGCGCCTTGACCAAGCCGACGGCCCCGCCGAAATCCTGGCCGATGTCGTGCTCAGCCAATTCGCGGCCCACGCGCCCTATGCCGGCATCGTGCCGGAGATCGCGGCGCGCGCCCATGTTGAAGCCGTCGATACGGTCATCGCGGCGGCCATGCGTGAAGCGGGCCTCGGCTTTGCCGATCTCGGCGGCGTGGCGGCCACGGCGGGCCCCGGCCTCATTGGCGGGGTGATCGTTGGCCTGCTCACGGGCAAGGCCATCGCTCTGGCGCGCGGCCTGCCTTTGCTGGCCATCAATCATCTGGAGGCCCACGCGCTTTCGCCCCGCTTGGCCGGGCACGCGCCCTTTCCCTATCTGTTGCTGCTGGCCTCTGGCGGGCATTGCCAATTCCTGGCCGTCGAGGGAATTGGCCGGGCGCACCGGCTGGGTTCGACCATCGATGATGCGGCCGGAGAAGCCTTCGACAAGGCCGCCAAGGTTTTGGGCCTCGGCTTTCCGGGGGGGCCGGCGCTGGAGCGGGCGGCACAGGCCGGCGATCCGGGCAAGCTGGCCTTGCCGCGCCCCTTGCTTGGCCGGCCGGGCTGCGATTTTTCCTTTGCCGGCCTCAAAACGGCTTTGGCCCGCGCGGCCCAGGCCGAGGCCCTGACCGCGCAGCGCCAGGCCGATCTGGCCGCCAGCTTCCAGGCGGCCATGCTCGATGTGATGCGCGATCGCACCGCCCATGCCATGGCCGCGTTCGAAGCGCGCGGGGCCGGGCCGGCCCCGCATTTGGTGGCGGCCGGGGGCGTGGCCGCCAATGGCGTGCTGCGACATGGCCTTGCCCTTTTCGCCGCCCAGCGCGGCTATCACTTCGTGGTGCCGCCCAAGCGCTATTGCACCGATAACGCGGCGATGGTGGCCCTGGCCGGGGCCGAGCGCCTGCGCCTCGGCCTCATCGATGGGCTGGACGCGCCCGCCCGCCCCCGCTGGCCCCTGGATAGCGAGGCGGCCGCCGCGCGCCCCACGCATGTGCCGGGCCGCAAGGGCGCGAAAGCCTGATCAGCCCGGATCGGAAATGATCCAGCGCTGCCCGAAGGGATCGCGCAGGCGCGCCCGGCGGGCTCCATCCTGCTGCTGTTCCAGGGGCGTGATGACGTGCGCCCCCGCGGCCATTGCGCGCGCGACGAGGGCCTCGGGATCCGCGCTGGTCAATACCAAGGTGACGGATGCGGTCTCGCCCGGTGCCGCCACCCCCAAAGCCGGGTATTCATCCCCCAAAAACCAGCGCGCCGCGCCCAAACGGATATCGGCAAAGCCCAGCTTGCCGGATGGCTCGATATAGCGGCTCACCACCTCGGCCCCGAAGGCCGCCTCATAAAAGGCCAAAGCGGCCAGTGCATCCTTGGCGCAGAGATAGGGGATCAGTTGGTTCATGGCTGGGCCTCCGTCACGGCCGGGAACGCAGGAAAAGAGCCTGCCCCATGCATGCCCGGCTCGCAAGGGAAGCAAGGCTTAACAGGAGCATTTGGCGCGGATCGGGGCATGAGGGGGTGGGAGCTGCGATCACCCGCCCCCGTCCTCGCCGGTTCGGCGCGGCCGAAGCCGGGGATCGAGGGGCGTGCGGTGATGGGCTTGCA
>CAZAGL010000179.1:0-5147 GCA_964484435.1 uncultured Caulobacteraceae bacterium | reverse complement strand
GCCAGGCTCAACGGCCAGCCCATCCATGTTCGCACGCCGCGCACGCCGGCCGAGGCGATCGTTCTGGCCGGCCGATCCGTATTCGGGGCGCACGCGCCCTTCTCGATCAAGCCGATCTCGGCGCTTTGCCTGGCGCTCGCGGAGGTGGCGGCCGGGCGGGCCGATGCCATCGCCGCCTTGGGCCCCAAATCGGATTGGGATCTGGCCGCGGGCACGCTGCTCGTCGAAGAGGCCGGGGGCCTGGCCACCCGCGCCGATGGCAGCCCCTTTGCCTTCAATGGGGCCGATCCGCGCCAACCCGGCCTTCTGGCCGCTGGCCCCCCTCTCCATGACTTGCTAAGCAAAGCGCTGGCCGCGCGCGGCCACGATTCTCAATCTTGAGGGAAAGCGAGGCATCATGACCGAAACCCAATTGCTGCATCTGGTGCTGGGCGGTGAGCTGAAACATTTGGGCGGAACCGAATTTTCCGATCTCGATGCCGTGCATTTTGTCGGCGCCTTTCCCAATTACGCCAAAGCCTACGATGCCTGGAAGGGCGCGGCCCAGCGCACGGTGGACAACGCCAGAATGCGCTATTTCATCTTGCACGCCCATCGCCTGATGGATCCAGAACTCGGTGCGCCCCATCAAGGCTGAGGCGGCACACATCGGCATGCTGCACCGCCTGTGGCGCAGCTATTTGCGCCCACAATTGGGGCGTCTGCTGGCGCTCGCGCCGATGACGGCGCTGGCCGCGGCCACCTCCGGCGGCTATGTTTTCATTACCAAATTCGCCGGTGATCAAATCCAGAAGGGGGACAGCGCCCTCGTCTATCAGGTGCCGATCTGGATCCTGGCCGTGGCCGGCTTGCGCGCGGCGGCACTATATGGCCAAGCGGTGCTGACATCCGATATCGCCTTGCGGGCCCTGCGCGATGTGCAGCGGGCCATGTTCGATGCCCTGGTCCATGCCGATTTCATGCGCGTGGAAAAGGAGCCTTTGGGCGCTTTGGTATCGCGCTTCACCAATGATCTCTCCGTCGTGTCGGAAGGGCTGGTGCGCTCGATCGGCCAACTGGCGCGCGATGCCCTGACCCTGGTGGCCGCCCTCGGTGCCATGTTGTGGATCGATTGGCCCTTGGCCAGCCTGGTCATTGCCGTTTTCGCGCTGGCCGCCTCCCCGCTCCAGCGCATCGGCAAACGGGCCAGGCGCGATAGCCATGCGGCCCAGGCGCAGATGGGCGATCTCGCCTCCTCGCTCACCGAAAGCTTCGCCGCCGCCCGCCTGGTGCGCAGCGATGGGCTGGAAGATCGCGAAACCCGCCGGCTGGCCGCCCAGTTCGAGGCGCGGCGCAAGGCCCAGATGCGCCTCGTGCGCAACCGCGCGCGCGCCGATCCACTGCTTGAGATTTTGGGTGCCATGGCCCTGGCCTTGGTGTTTGCCCTCATCGGCCTGCGCATCAACCAGGGCGAAGCCAGTGTTGGCGATATCTTTGCCTTCATCGCCACCATCGCCACGGCTTCGGCGGCGGCGCGCGGCCTAGGCAGCTACAACACCTTGCTCAATGAAACCCTGGCGGCTCTAGGCCGGGTATTCACCTTGCTGGATGAGCCGCGCCGCATCCGCGATGCGCCAGATTGCGTGCCCTTGCGGGCTGGCCAATCGCGCATCCGCTTCGAGGCAATCGGCTTTTCCTATGGCAGCGGCCAGCCGGTTTTACAGGATGTGAGTTTTGAGATCGCCCCCGGCGAGAGCATCGCTTTGGTCGGCCCATCGGGGGCGGGCAAATCGACCCTGCTCAACCTGTTGCCGCGCCTGCACGATGTTGGTAGCGGGCGAATCTTGATCAACGATCAAAATATCCGAGATGTCACCCTCGCCAGCCTGCGCGGGGCGATGGCGCTGGTCAGCCAGGATGTTCTGCTGTTCGATGATACGATCGAGGCCAATATCGCCTTGGGCAAAGCGGGGGCCAGCCTCGACGAAATCTGGGCCGCGGCGCGGGCAGCGGCTGCCGAGGATTTCATTCAGGCCTTGCCCCAGGGCCTGCAAACGCGCATCGGCGCTGGCGGCATGCAGCTTTCCGGCGGCCAGCGCCAGCGTATCGCCTTGGCCAGAGCCTTTTTACGTGATGCGCCGATCTTGTTGCTGGACGAGGCCACCTCCGCCTTGGATTCCGAATCGGAAGAAAAGGTCCAGGCGGCGGTCACCCGCCTCAGCCAGGGGCGCACGACCTTGATGGTGGCCCACCGGCTGGCCAGCATCCAGCGCGTGGATCGGATCATCGTGCTCGATCAGGGCCGCATCATGGAAGTGGGAACCCATGGCGAGCTGTTGCAGCGCAACGGCCTTTATGCCCGCTTGTTCCGCCTGCAATCGCTGGCCGCGCTCACTCCCGGCGCAGCAGCCGATCCACCAGCACATTCGCCCACATTTGGCTCGTGAAGCTGGCCTTCATGGCCACCGGATCATAAGCGCCATCCTCCACCCATTGGCTGAAGCTTTGCCCCTTTGGCACCCCATGGGCCAGATATTGCTCAAACACATAATCCAGCACCCCGGTTTTGCCCTGTTTCACATGGCCATAGCGCAATGAAAGCTGGCGCATGGCCAGGGCGATCGGTTGGCCGATCCGAAAATGGCAATACAGCGCGCTCATGATGCCGGCCCGATCCGCCCCGGATTTGCAATGCAGCAAAGCGGGATAACGCAGCCGTGCAAACAGATCGCGCGCCCCGAAAATGACCTCCCGCGAAGGGGCCTCGCGCGATTTGACCCGAAAATTGATCAGTTCGATGCCGGCGGCGGCACAGGCCTCCTTTTCCAAGGCATAGACGCCCGAATCATCCTCACCGCGCAGATTGATGATCGTGCGCAGCCCCGCTTTGGCATAGCCATGGATTTGCGGCGGCGATGGCTGGTTCGAGCGCGCCATTTCCGGTGAAAGCCAATGCAAATTCTGATAGATCTCGCGCAGAATGCCGTGATCGGTCCAGAGCAAATGGCCCCAGGCCTTGTTGCGGCCGCGGCGCGTTTGCACTTCAAAGCGCGGCAGGTTTTGGCTTTGGCTCATATGGGCATAGGCTCCTGGCGCATTTTCGTGCACAAACCGCAACTACACTTTTGCCCGAAATGCGCCAATCGAGATCTGCCGTGATTTCCCCGAATGCGCCGCCTTTATCCCTATCGCAGCTTCTATTGGGCTGGGGGGCCTTGGCCTATGGCCAGGCTTTGGCCAGCACGCTGCGCTGGCGTGAAATCCCCGATTCGGGGGCGCAGGCCGCCTTGGCCGATGGCCCAGCTATTTTGTGCTTTTGGCACCAGCATATCCTGATGCTGGCGCGGCCGTTGCGGCGCTTGCCGAGAATGGCCGCCTTGGTCTCGCGCTCGCGCCATGGGGGGGCGGCGGCCCTGGCCGTGGCGCATTTTGGGATCTTGCCCATCCGCGCTTCAAGGGCCAAACCGGGCAAGCGGGACAAAGGCGGCCTCGATGGATTTGTGGAAATGCACGCGCATTTGGCCAAAGGCGGCTTGCTGGCACTGGCCGCCGATGGCCCGCGTGGCCCGGCTTTGCATTGCCCGCCCGGATTGGTGCAATTGGCGCGTTTTAGCGGGGCCCCCTTGATCGGCCTTGGGCTGGCGGCGGTGCCATGTTTTCATGCCAAAAGCTGGGATTTTACGGCTTTACCCCCGCCTTTGGCACGCGCCGTCTTGGTTTGGGGCACGCCGTTGATCGTCCCGCGCCGGGCCAACAGCCAGGATTTGGCGCAAACCCGTCCCAGCCTGGAAGCCGGGCTCAACGCCCTGGATCAGCGGGCGCGGGATTGCCTTCGGGCCGGCCCATGATCACTCGCCCCTTCGGCCTGCAGGCCTATCGCCTGGCGGCTGCGGCGTTGCAGCCTGTGGCCCCTGCGATTTTGGCCTGGCGCGCAGCGCATGGGAAAGAAGATCGCGCCAGACTGGCCGAGCGCTGGGGCAAAGCCCGCCTGCCCCGCCCTCCGGGGCCATTGGTGTGGCTGCACGGGGCCAGCATGGGCGAGACCGCCTTGGCCTGGGAGGCGTGGCGGCGCCTTTCGCCCCTGTATCCCGAGGCCCGGGCCCTGTTCACCTCGGGCACCACAAGTTCGGCCGCCTGGCTGGCCGGGCAAACAGAGCCCGTTTTGCATCAATATCTTCCCTTGGATAGCCCGCGTTCGGCGCGCCGCTTTTTGGCGCATTGGCGGCCCAACCTGATCCTCTTTTTCGAGAGCGAAATCTGGCCCAACCTGCTGCAAGAGGCCAAGGCCTCGGGCGCCATCCTGGCTCTGCTCAACGCGCGGTTCAGCGCGCGCAGCCTGGGCGGCTGGAAGAAATGGCCGCAAAGCGCCGCCGCGCTGTTTGGTGGCTTTGATCTTATCCAGGCCACGCAGGCAGGAATCGCCGAAGCGCTGGCGGCGATGGGGGGGCACAGCTTCGGCCCGATCGCCAATCTCAAAACCGCCTGCGCGCCCTTGCCATGCGATCACGCGCGGCTGGCCGCTTTGCGCGCCGCAATCGGCAAGCGCCCCGTTTGGGTCGCAGCCAGCACGCATCCGGGCGAAGACGAGATCATCCTGGAGGCACACCAGGCGGTGCGACAAGATTTCCCGCAGGCATTGTGCATTTTGGTGCCGCGCCACCCCGAGCGCGGCGCGGCCATCGCCAGGCTGGCAGGCGGCGCGCCGCGCAGATCGCAAGGCCAATTGCCCCAGGGGCCGATCTATGTGGCCGATACCTTGGGGGAACTCGGGCTGTTTTACCGGCTGAGCCCGATGGCACTGATCGGCGGCGCCTTGACCCCCTCTGGCCGCGGCCACAATCCTTTCGAAGCGTTGGTGCTGGGCTGCGCCACCTTGACGGGGCCGTATTATTCCAGCTTCCAAGAGGAAATGGACAGGCTGATTTCTTTGGGCGCTATGGCCTGCGTGCGCGATGCCGCGCAGCTCGCCAAAACGATTTGCGCCCTATGGGGCGATCAGCCCGCGCGCGAGGCGATGATCCTGGCTGGGCACCAAGCGCTGGCGAGTGCCGAGCATGCATGGCAGGCCAGCCTGCACAGGCTCATGGAGCAGGTGAACGGGGCGGCCAACCATGCTACGGCCTCGGTCTGAAGGAACTGTGGGAGGTGCCGGCGGCGCAGAGCCAGCC
>CAZAGL010000178.1:0-5162 GCA_964484435.1 uncultured Caulobacteraceae bacterium | reverse complement strand
GATCGAGCAAAGCGCCCGATCGATGCGCGCGCCAGCGCGCCAATCGCGGCCTTACGTTCCGATGCGCCCGCCATCGGTTTTGGTGATGCACACAATTGCCGAGCGCGGCCAGGCATCGCCCCCATCGGGGAAATGCGAAAAGGGCGGCGCACCCGCCCAGCGCGCATCGCGAAATTCCTGGCCGGCCACATTGCCCTCGCCCGGATGCTGGATGGCGACGAAAAAAGCCCGCTCATCGGGGGCGAAAGTCGGGCCGCAGATTTCCGCGCCCACCGGGCCGACGAGAAAGCGCTTGACGGTGCGCGGCCCCGGCACCTGCACGGCCGTCACCAGCACGCAATCATTGCAATCGGCGAATACGGCGTCGGAATTGTCGGTGGCGATCCACACATTCCCCGATCGGTCAAAGCACATGTTATCGGGCGCCGCGAAGCGATCCCCGGAAAAACTGCCCATGCTGGAGACCGCGCCCAGCCTGCCATCGCGGGTGGTGATGATCGGCGTGTCGGGATCACCGGCCAGCAGGAAGATCTCCCAGGTGAAGCGCGTGGCCCCGCAATCGCCGCCCGCCTCATCGAGACGCAGCACATGGCCGGTGAGATTGGCCTGGGTCTTGGCCCCATCAGCGGGATCGGGCCGGCGCGGGCTGGCGGGCAGGGCCTGGGCCCGCACACGGTTGTTGGTGCAATTGATCAAAACGGGCCCCTGGCCTACCCATTGGCCATCGAGCACGGCTTCGACATCCTCGGGCCGATCCATCGGCGTGGCTCCCATCAGGCGCGCCGCCTCTCTGGCCCGCACGAGTAGATCACCCGCATCGCGGAAGGGCGCGCGATAGCCCGCTTTGGCCGCCGCGGCATTGGCAGCTTCCAGGGTCAAGGCCAGCCATTCGCCCTCCCCCTCGGGGCCGAAGCGGGCCACATAAAGCTGGCCCTCATCCAGCAAATCACGATTGTTCAGGCGATTTTTGGGATCGAATTTCTGGCTGCTGAGGAATTTATAGACAAATTCATCGGCCTGATCATCCCCGGAATAGACGGCGAGATGCCCATCCCGCGTCAGCGCCGTCGTGGCGCATTCGGCCTTGCGCCGGCCCAAGGCGGTGCGCTTGCGCGGGGCCCAATCGGGATCATAAGGATCGATTTCCACGGTCCAGCCATATAAAGCGGGCCCGTGCGGATTGGCGGCCAGATCATATTGCGCCGGCGCGGCCGGGCGCGGCTGGGGGCGCTGGAGAGGATAGCCAAAGCTTTTGGCATCATTGCTCAACGCGGGATCATCGCGCGCCGCCAAAGGGGCATCGCCCGAAGCGTGGAAATAGAAATTGAAGTTTTCTTCCGCGCTCAAATACGTGCCCCAAGGGGTTTGGCCGCCCGCGCAATTGGCCATGGTCCCGCAGGGGATGAGGCCCTCTGGAGTCCCCGGTTCGGCAGCGCGAAAGGCCACGCCGGCCGCCAAGATCCATTCATGGCGCGCGGCGGGGCCAGCGAACACGACCGGCGTGAAGGGGGTGATGCGCCGGTTCTTGCCCGAGCCGGGCATGGCATCGCGCACCAATCGCCAGCCCGCGCCCGCGCGCGCCAAAGCCAGGACGCTGACACCCATGGAGGCGTAAAGCGCCTCGGTTTGCGCGGCCGTAAAGCCATCCGGCTTGGTGACTTGCGGGAACATCATCGCGGCATCGGCATATTCGTGATTGGCACACATGAGCAGCGCATCGCCCCGATGGCTAGCCGGAAACGCGAAGGGCAAAGGGAACAGCGCCAGCATGTCGTTGTTTTGGCCGAAACGCTTTTCCTGCTCGACCCGCGTCAGGCCGGCGAGATCGGCCGGGGCCATGCCCTCGAACAAGGGATCCCCCCAGGCGATCATCGTGCGCACCTGATAGCCCGCCGGCACGGTCACCGTATCGGCATTGCTGCGCGCCACCGGCGCGAAGCTGACAGGCGCGTTGGCCGTGCCCGATAGCGGCGATCCATCGGTGGCGCAGGCGCTGGTCAATGAGAGCAAAGGCAGGCTGGCCAGGCTGGCCACCAAACCGCGCCGCGAAAGCCGCGCGGCGATCAGATCCTGAATATGCGGGCTGGCGGGGATTTCGGCCATGTTCGCTCTCTCACTTTATTTTATGACAAGCTTCTGCTTCGCCATAATGCTGGCGCGTGACATGCCCGTGACGCACGAGGGTGCAAGCACCGTCTATCGCGCCATGGTCATCGCGTCGAGCCGCGCCGCCTCGGGGCGCAAATCCAGGCCTGCGCGCTTGGCCTCGATCTGCGCCAGCATGGTTTCGAACTCGCTCCAATCATCCTGTGCGGCGATTGGGGCCCACAGGGCCTCCACGGTTTCGATCACCAGATCGGCGGGGGCGGCCCACGCGAAATAGGGATGGGCCAGGCGCTCCGGCCGCACGGGTGTGCGTGCCGCGAGGGCCCGGCGCACATCGGCAAATTCCGGCGCGGCATAGAGGCCGGCCTGCTTTGAGCGCGCGGCGCGCGCGGCGCTGGCCTCCCCGCAGAACCAATCATGGAAAACCTGCCCCCAGTCGGCGCGGCTCTGCCCCATCCAGGCGAAGAATTGGCGAAGAAACTCCCCATCCACGTGTGCATCACCCAGGCTGGCCAGACCCAAGCGGTGATGCACCGCCAAGATCAGGGCCGCACCATAAGCTTGCCCATAGGCCTCCAGCGCCGGGGTCAGCGCCTCCATCGGGGCGATCGCGCTGAGCGCCTCGGCCAATTGCGCCAGATTCCAGCCCACCGCCTCGGGCTGGCGGCCAAAAGCATAAAGGCCGTAATGATCGAAATAGGCGGCCACGAAGCCAGGATCGGCAAGCGGCAAAAACCGCCAGGGGCCATAGTCAAAACTCTCGCCGGTGATCACCAGATTATCGGTATTGAGCACGCCGTGCACAAAACCCGCGCTCATCCAGCCGGCCGCCAAAGCCGCGCTGGCGCGCATGACTTCGAAAAGAAACGCGCCCGGCTGTTGGCTGACGGCCAAGCCGGCCAAAGCCGGAAAATACGCGTCGATGCAATACTGCAGCAATTCGCGCATCTCTTCGGCCAAGCCGAGATAGGCCAGGCGCTGAAACGTGCCGAAGCGGATATGGCTGTGGCCCAAGCGGGTCAGCACCGCCGAACGGGTGGGCGAGGGCTCATCGCCGCGCTGCAATTCCTCGCCCGTTTCAAATACGGCGAAGGCCTTGGAGGTGTAGACGCCCTGCGCCTCGAGCATGCTGGCGGCGAGCACCTCGCGCACCGCGCCTTTCAGCGTGAGGCGCCCATCGGCGGTGCGTGACCATGGCGTGCGCCCGCTGCCCTTGGTGGCCAGATCGAGCAGGCGCCCCTGGCCATCGCGCAATTGGGCGAACAAAAAGCCGCGCCCATCGCCGAGCTGGGGATTGTACACGCGAAACTGGTGGCCGTGATAACGCAGCGCCAAGGGTGATGGCACATTGCCCGGCAAGGCTTCAAAGCGCGCGAAATGGGCCTCCCGCTCGCTGGCCTCCAGCCCGTCCAGGCCAAGCGCGCCGGCCCAGCGCGCGTTGAAAAGGCGGGGCAGCGCCTTGGGAAATTGCGCGGGCGCAACCACATCGGCAAACGCCCCCTTCAGCTGGAGAAATTGCGGATCGGGCCGGTAAAGCGGAGAAAATGGCATGGCAAAGGCATAGCCGATGAGGGCGGCTTTTCCGACTGCTTTTGACGCGCCCGCCAAAACACGCGAAACTGGTTGGCAATCTCGGTGATGGAGGGGATTTCGTGCAGCGTGATTTGGTCAAATGGGTATGGATCAGCGGGATGTGCGCCGCCAGCCTCGCGGCCTGCGGCCCGCGCAGCCCAGCCCCATCGCAAGCGGATGCAGCTGGGCCCGGCCAGGCCAGTCCCGCCCAGGCCCTCAGCGCCGCCCCGGCCAGCCCGCAATTGCTTGCCCAGATCAAGGAGCGCCTGGAGCCCTGCGCCGATCAGGCCTTATGGCCCAAGGCCATGTGCGCCGGCGGCGAATTGCGCAAATCGGCCGATGAATTGGCCAATGCCATGACACAAAAGGCCCAAGCGCTGAGCCCCGAGGGCCTCGCTTTGCTTGCCCAGGATCAGAGCGAATGGGCCAAATCCGAACTCCTCGCCTGCCAGAGCGAAGCCGGCACCAATCTGGCCAAGACCACCTCCTGCATGCGCGCCGCCTTGGCCGATCGCCTGCGCGATGCCGATCAGGCGGTCGAGCAGCTCGGCGGCTTCACCTTTCAGCGACGCGAGCGCATCGGCGTGGAAACCATCGATCCGGCCAAAGCCCCGCCGGCTTGGCCCGAAGATGGGCCCAAGGCGCTGGCCTTTCGCCTGGCCTGGCCGGTGATCGATGCGCCCGGCGACGCCGCCGCCCAGCGCTTCAACGCCCTGGCCGCCCAGCAAAGGCGCTTCGATGCGGCCGATCACACGGAAGAATCCACCCAATATGCCATCGCCTATGCCGGCAAATCGCTGATTTCGGTGCGCTTTGAAACCTATGATTTCACGCCGGGCACGGCCCATCCCAATGGCGGCGTCAAAGCCCTGAACGTGCTGATGGCGAGCGGTGAGCCCCTGAAGGCCCTCGATATCTTCAAGGCAGGCAGCGGCTGGGAAGACGCCCTCACCGATCGCGCCATGGCCGGCCTCGCGCCCGCTTTTGCCGAAATCGGCGAGGATCCCCCGCGCGAGCGCGTGCGCAGCGCGGCCATCCGCCCGCAGGCCTGGGTCATCAGCGATGGCGATCTCACCTTGCTGATCAATGGCGATGATCTCGGCAGTGCCGCGCCCCTCGGCATTCAGGAAGTGAAAATCCCCTGGGCCCAGCTACAGCGCTTTGTGCGCCCAGACGCGCCCGAGCCGTGCTTGTAGGCGTTCTTAAAAACGCACACGTTTTGAACCGATTAGCGGATCGGCACGAACCGCGCGGCGGAAACTCACCGGAAACCGGCCATGGCGCACTTCCTCAACCACGCCAGGGCTTGGGGTAAACACCGTGCTTGTTCACCCGCGCCTGGGAGGGGAGCACGCTGATGACAAACACAAAGATGCCGCCGATATAGGGGATTACACCCAGGAGATACCACCACCCGCTCATGCCGACATCATGAAACCGCCGGATCGCCACGCAGATGTTGGGCAGGATAAACACCAGCACAC
>CAZAGL010000177.1:0-5182 GCA_964484435.1 uncultured Caulobacteraceae bacterium | reverse complement strand
GGGTGAAGACCAGAGCGCGGGTCACATCCGCGCCGCTGAGCAGGGCTTGCAGTTCGGCCTGCTTGGCCCCGTGGCTGGCAACCTGGATGACCCGTTGCGCCACCCGCTCGGGGGTGGAGGCGACGGGGCTGGCCTCGACCCGAACCGGATTAGTCAGGAATTCGTCGGCCAAAGCAGCGATTTCCTTTGGCATGGTTGCCGAGAAAAGCAGCGTTTGGCGCTCTTTGGGCAGCATGGCGCGGATTTTCTTGAGGGGCAGGATAAAGCCCAGATCCAGCATGTGATCGGCCTCATCGAGGATCAGGGTATCGACCTGATCCAGCCGTGCGCCGCGCTGGTTGATGAGATCGAGCAGCCGACCCGGCGTCGCCACCAGCACATCGACGCCCGGATCCATGGCGCGCATTTGGCGATTGATCGGCACCCCGCCAAACACCACAGCCACGCGCAAGCGCATGCCTTTGGAATAATTCTGGAAGCTGGCGGCGATCTGGGCCGCCAATTCCCGCGTGGGGGCCAGAACCAAAGCGCGGGCTGTTTTGGGTTCGGCCTTGCGCGGCTTGGCCAAAAAGCGATGCAGGACGGGCAAGGCAAAGGCGGCTGTTTTGCCCGTGCCGGTTTGGGCCAGGCCAAGAAGGTCGCTGCCGGCCATCACGTGCGGGATGGCAGCGATCTGGATCGGGGTGGGCGTGTCATAGCCCTTGGTGGCCAGCGCCGAGAGAATGGGCGCGGCCAGACCGAGTTCCGTGAAGGTCATGAAATGGGAATACTTTCGTCGTGCCCGCGCACAGGAATGGCGGGCTGGCGGCCGAGACGGCGCGACGGAGAGGCGGGCTGGCGCGCGTTTGGCCGGAAATCGGCTGCGCTGGCCTGAACAATCTGGTTGCGTATCGGAGGAAGACCGGCGTGAACCGGCAAGGGACACGCTATCGCATCTGCGAGATGGGCGATTGCCTGGAATTTGTCAACCCCGGCCGCAAGGCGCTCGGCTGCCTTGCTCCTTGCATGCTGCCAAAGGCCGCGCGCAGCGCGGCCTACCGCCAGCACGGCGATTGCGCGCATGCCGGGCAAGCTGGCACCAGCCTGCCGGGTGTTTGACGCTGGATATTGCCTTGCGAGCTTGCGGCGCAGAATTGCAAATACCAAAAGCAAATCGCTAAGGCCCCGGCCTCGCCGACGCGCTCATCTTTTGGGCCATCAGCCCACTATCGACGACGATTGCGATCACGGTGAGCGCATAAACAATGGCGACGGCCAAAGGGATGGCGAGAAACCGTTGGCTGGGCAGAAAGGCCCACACCGCCAACACGGCGATGGCACGCAAGATGGAATGGCCGGTGAAAAGCGCGGTACGGCCATAGCTCCAGCCGATCACCGGCCAATGCAAAGACATGCCGATCGCGAGGATGACCAGTACGGCATCGGGATTGGCGCTTTGCGCCGTGACGGCCAGCATCGGCCAAAACAGCAGCATGCCGATCATTGCCGGCACGAGCACGCCGCCTGTGGCGGTGCGATCCTTCAAAAAGGGGTTGCGAAAAATCGCAGCCAGCACGAGGGCCAAAGGAAAAATCAGGCCGGAAATGAAAAAAGCCAGATTGAGTTGCTGAACTGGCGAGAAATACCAAGATAACCCGGCCACCAACAGCCAATAAAACATTCCCGCCAGCGGCACCGGAAAGCCGCCGCGTAGGCGGACATAGGACGCCTGTTGATCTGCCAAAATCTGCGCTTGCAAATCCATCGACATGGCTTTTCCAATCATCAACGGGATATCGAAAGGAAGGCTATGGCCAAATATGAAGCGAAAACCAAGCCCAGCGCCGTATCCGTCGATGCCTTTCTGGCCGGGTTGGAGTCAAGCCGGCAAAGCGATGCCAATGCCCTCTGCGCCATGATGGAAGTCATCACCGGGGAGAAGCCCGTCTTATGGGGGCCATCGATCGTCGGCTTTGGCAGCTATGCCTATCGCTATGAAAGCGGCCATGGCGGCACATCCATGCTGACCGGCTTTTCACCGCGCAAGGCGGCTTTGAGCGTGTACATCTCCAGCGGCTTTGCCGAGCGCGAGGGGCTTTTGCAGCGGCTTGGCCCGCACAGCACGGGGAAAGCCTGCCTGTACATCAAAAAGCTGGCCGATGTGGATCAGGGCGTGCTGCGCCAGCTCATCGCGGACAGCGTGGCCGAAATGCGCCGGCGCCATCCCGCGGTTTAAGGGCGGATCTGCCCATTGCCGCGCACGATGTATTTGAAGCTAGTCAAATGCTGGGCCCCGATCGGCCCGCGCGCGTGCAGCTTGCCGGTGGCGATGCCGATCTCCGCGCCAAAGCCGAATTCGCCGCCATCGGCGAATTGGGTGGAGGCGTTGACGAGCACGATGGCGCTGTCCACCTCGGCGCAAAAGCGCGCGCCCGCCGCGCCATCTTCGGTGACGATGGCATCGGTATGGCCCGAGCCATAGCGCGCGATATGGGCGATGGCTTCATCCAGCCCGTCCACGATCTTCACCGAAAGGATGGGGGCCAGATATTCCGTGCTCCAATCCGCCTCATCGGCCGCCTGCATGGGGAAGAGGGCGCGCGCCGCCGCATCCCCGCGCAATTGGCAGCCCCCATCCTTGAGCGCCCCGGCGATCCTGGGCAACACAAGCGGGGCGATCTGCGCGTCACACAGCAAGGTTTCGGTGGCACCGCATACCGAGACGCGGCGCAGCTTGGCATTGACGGTGATTGTGAGGGCCTTGTCCGCATCGGCAGCGCTGTGGATATAGGTGTGGCACAGCCCTTCGAGATGGGCAAAAACCGGCACGCGCGCCTCGCGCTGGACCCGCTCGATCAGGCTTTTGCCGCCGCGCGGGATGAGCACGTCGATGGCCCCGCCTAAGCCCTCCAGCATCAGGCCGACAGCGGCGCGATCGCCCGTGGCGATGCTTTGCACGCAGTCGCGCTCCAGGCCGGCCTGGGCCAAGCCCGCTTGCAGCGCGCCGGTGATGGCCAGCACCGAACGCAGCGAATCGCTGCCGGCGCGCAAGATGACGCAATTGCCGGCCCGCAGGCATAACGCAGCGGCATCGGCGGCCACATTGGGGCGACTTTCAAAAATCATCCCGATCACGCCCAAAGGCGTGCTGACGCGGGTGAATTCCAGGCCATTGGGCTGGCGCCAGCTCGCTTGGATCTGGCCGAGGGGATCTTGCGCGGCGGCGATGGCCTCGATCCCCGCGGTGATGGCCTCGAGGCGTGGGCCATCGAGGCGCAGGCGATCGATCAGGCTGGCCGCTTGGCCCACCTGCTCGGCTGCGCTTACATCCAGGGCATTGGCGCGCAGGATGTCCGGGCTGGCCAGGCGCATCTGCTCGGCCATGGCCAACAGCCCGCTGGTGCGCTGGGCGGCGGGCGCATGGCGCAGGCTCATGGCACCAGCCCGGGCGCGCGCGCCGATGGCCAGCATATGGGCCTTGAGCGCCTCGTCGGTATCGCTCATGGCGCGTGTTCTCCCGGTTCGGAGGAATGGCCCAGCATGGCCAGATCATCGGCATGGATCAGCACGCCGGAGGCGCGATAGCCCAAAATGGCTTCCATCTCCTCGCTGCGCCGCCCCAACAAGCGCAGCACATCGGCACCATCAAAGCGCGCCAGGCCGCGGGCGATCTCGTTCCTGTCGGGGTTGAAAACTTGCACGCAATCGCCCTTTTCAAAATCACCCGACACGCTCAGCACGCCGGCGGCCAGCAGGCTTTTTCCGGCGGCCAAAGCCGCGGCCGCTCCAGCATCCACGCGCAATTGCCCCTTGGGTGCAAGGCTGCCGGCCAGCCAGGTCTTATAGGCCGTGTGCGGCGAAGCGGCCGGCAAGATCCATGTGGCGCGGGCCGCTGGCCCGGCCAGCTGGGTCAAGGGCTGCCCCTCGGCCGCGCCGAGCGTGATGGCAGTGGCGCAGCCGGCCTGCCAGGCGATCTTGGCCGCCTCCAGCTTGGTGCGCATGCCGCCCGTACCGAGGCCAGCGGCGCGATTGGCCCCGCCGGCCATCGCCTCGATCTGCGGCGTGATGGCGCGGACTTCACCGATATGATGCGCACCCGCATCGCGGCGCGGATCGCGATCATAAAGCCCATCGACATCGGAAAGCAGCACCAAAACCTCCGCGCCCAGCAATTGGGCCACGCGCGCGGCCAGGCGATCGTTATCGCCATAGCGCAATTCCTGGGTGGCGACGGTATCGTTCTCGTTGACGATGGGCAGGGCCCCATGGCGCAGCAACACGGCGAAGGTGGCCCTGGCATTGAGCCAATTTCGCCGCCGTTCGGTGTCATCGGGGGTGAGCAAGGCTTGCGCCACCGGGATGGAATGGGGCGCGAACGCCGCTTCCCAGGCCAGCATGAGCCGGGTCTGGCCGGCTGCGGCGGCGGCCTGCTTGTCTTCGAGGCGCAACGGCGCTGTAAGGCCCAGAACACCCCGGCCAAGCGCCACCGCTCCGGACGATACGATGACGATCTGCTTGCCCCGGCCGCGCCACAGCGCGACATCCTGGGCCAGCCGGGCCAGCCATGCGGCATGGGGCGCACCATCGCGCACCACGAGGCTGGAGCCGATTTTGAGCACAATGCGCTTTGCGTGGGCGATAGGGTTTGTCATGATGGGGTCGATGCGCCCACAAGAGGCGCAGATTTCGGGGAGAAAAGCATGAAAGCGGGATCGTTGGCATTTTTGCGCATTGCGTGCGGATTGTTGCTGGTCATCTGGGGCTTGATCAAGCTCGGCGCGCCCGAGGCGGCCATCAGGGTTTCGGATAAATACTATTTCAGCCTGTTTTCAGCCGATGCACTGCAGCGGCCTTTGGGCGTGGCCGAGGCTTTGCTTGGGCTGCTCGTGGTTTTGGGCCTGTTTCGCAAAATCACCTTGCCTTTGCAGGCTTTGGTATTGGGCTTTGGGGCGCTGGCCATCTGGCAATATCTGCTCGATCCGCTTGGGCAATACCTGCTTACCGAGGACACCCGCCAGGTCTTGTTTTTTCCATCGCTGGGCATTGCCGCGGCCAGCCTGGTGCTTTGGGCCTTTCGGGGCGAGGATCGCTTCGCGCTCGACAGGCTGTTCACCAAGAAATAGCAGGCAGAGGGGGAGGGGCGTCGTCACTCGGCCCCCTCCCGTCCGATCCACACCTACGGCACTTCAACTTGCCCTATCGC
>CAZAGL010000176.1:0-5206 GCA_964484435.1 uncultured Caulobacteraceae bacterium | reverse complement strand
GTCGCGGTTTTGTGCCAGAAAGTGTGCAAAATCAATATATTATTGCCTCTAACCCCGTCAAATCTGGCCGATTTCACTGACGATGCGATAGGCTGGGATCGTTCTCGCGCAGCAGGGTATCGAAATAACTGATGGTGCGCAGCAGGCCGTCTTTCAACGCCACATGGGGATTCCAGCCCAGCATATCTTGCGCCTTGCTGATATCGGGCTTGCGCTGGCGCGGATCATCTTGCGGCAAAGGCCGGAAGGCCAGCCTGGACTTGCTGCCCACCAGATCGAGGACCATTTCGGCCAAGGCGCGGATGGTGAATTCGCCGGGATTGCCGATATTGATCGGCCCGGTGATCTCCTTGGGGGAATTCATTAGCCGCAACAGGCCATCGACCAGATCATCGACATAGCAGAAAGAGCGCGTTTGCTGCCCGTCGCCATAGAGGGTGATATCGCCGCCGCGCAAAGCCTGGACGATAAAGTTCGAAACCACGCGCCCGTCATTGGGATGCATGCGCGGGCCATAGGTATTGAAGATGCGCGCCACTTTGATCGCGAGATTGTGCTGGCGGTGATAATCGAAGAATAATGTCTCGGCGCAGCGTTTGCCTTCATCATAGCAAGAACGCGGCCCGATCGGGTTGACATTGCCCCAATATTCTTCGGTTTGGGGATGCATCGCGGGATCGCCATACACTTCCGAGGTCGAGGCCTGCAGGATGCTGGCGCGCAGGCGCTTGGCCAGGCCCAGCATATTGATGGCCCCATGCACGCTGGTCTTGGTGGTTTGCACCGGATCGTGCTGGTAATGCACCGGGCTGGCCGGGCAGGCCAGATTGTAGATCTGATCCACTTCCACATAGAGGGGGAAGGTCACGTCGTGGCGCATCAATTCAAAGCGCTGGCTTTCCAGCAATTGCACCACATTGCGGCGTGAGCCGGTGTAGAAATTATCGATGCACAGCACATCGCTGCCGCGCTCGATCAAGCGATCGCATAGATGCGAGCCGATAAAGCCCGCACCACCCGTAACCAAAACCCGATCCCCGAAATCCCGCATGGGATGCCCCTTCTTTCCAAAATCGAGCCCAAAGACATATCGGCACGCAATTCTCATGCCCGCGTGGGCGCACAATCCGTCATGTATTGCATCGGTGCCGTGCTTGGCATCACCCGCGCGCTCTTATTGGGCTTTGACGCGGCAAACGCCAAGGGGCACATTCTTCGCTTTCCCCAGATCAGCGAGGCGGCTATCCATAAATCGGGAATTGGATCTGCAATGGCCGATGGCGCGGCTTGGGCGGCGCACGGGCTTGCCGCGCTTAGGTTTTTGACGCGGGCACCGATCGCGAACGATTGAGGGGAGATCAAGGGCGTTGATGCATATTGAACAGCGCCTCCGCGAAACCGCAGATCGCATCACCGTGGCGCTGGACGCCCTCTTGCCGCGCTGCAGCGGGCCCGAGCAACGGTTGTTGAGCGCCATGCGCTATGCCGCTCTGGCTGGCGGGCGCCGCGTGCGGCCCTTTTTGTGCCTGGAAGCGGGGCATTTGTTCGATGCGGATGAAACCACTTTGCTGCGCGTGGCCACGGCTGTGGAATGCGTGCACACCTATTCATTGATCCACGATGATTTGCCGATGATGGATGATGATGATCATCGCCGCGGCCAGCCCAGCGTGCATCGCCAATTCGATGAGCCGACGGCGCTTTTGGCCGGCGATGCCTTGTTGGCCTTTGCCTTTGAAATCCTGGCCGATACCAATACCCATCCCGATCCGCAAATGCGCTGCCTGTTGATCACGCTATTGGCCAAGGCCTGCGGCCCCACGGGCCTGGCGGCCGGCCAGATGCTGGACATGATGGGCCCGGAAATCGGCGAAGACAGCGCCGCCGTGGCCCGCATGAACCGCCTCAAAACCGGGTCGTTGATCTGTTTTGCCCTCGAAGCGGGGGCGCTCGCGGGGGCGGCCAGCGAGGAATCGCGCCAATCCCTCAGCCGGTTCGGCCATGATTTGGGCCTGGCTTTCCAGCTGGCCGATGATCTGATGGATCGTGAAGGGGCCGAAGATGAGATCAGCCGCCCGGAGCGGGGCCGCCCCCAGCGCCCCAAAGTGAATTATGTGACCCTGTTCGGCGAAGCCGGGGCACGGGCCAGGATGCTGGTGTTTGCGGCCCAAGCGCAACGCCATCTGGCAATTTTCGGCCCAAAAGCGCGCCTGCTGAGAGAAGCTGTCGATTTCGTGCTCGCACGAAGCTAAAGAGAACGCTACCTTAGGAAAAATTAATCGATTGGATAGAGAATGAGTGTTTCGACCCCGCTGCTCGATACGGTGCACAGCCCGAAGGATTTGCGCGCCTTGGAGGAATCCAAGCTGCGCCAGCTGGCCGATGAGCTCCGCTCAGAAATGATCGATGCCGTGAGCGTGACCGGGGGGCATCTCGGTTCTGGCCTGGCGGTCGTGGAATTGACCGTGGCCCTGCATGCCGTGTTCAACACGCCCGAAGATGTGGTGGTCTGGGATGTGGGCCATCAGGCCTATCCGCACAAGATTTTGACCGAGCGGCGCGATCGCATCCGCACGCTGCGCCAAGGCGGCGGCCTTTCCGGCTTCACCAAGCGCGCCGAAAGCGTCTATGATCCGTTCGGCGCGGCCCATGCCGCCACCTCGATTTCCGCGGGCGTCGGCTTTGCCGTGGGCCGCGATCTGCAGGGGCGCGATAATCATGTGATCGCCGTGATCGGCGATGGCTCGATGTCGGCGGGCATGGCCTATGAGGCGATGAACAATGCCGCCGAAACCACCAAGCGGTTGATCGTCATCTTGAACGATAACGAGATGTCCATCGCCCCGCCCGTCGGCGGCATGAGCAATTATCTGGCCCGTTTGGTCTCCGGCGGGGCCTATCAGGCCCTGCGCAAGATCGGCAAGCGGGTGGCGGGGGCCTTGCCCGATCCCATGCGCGAAGCGGCCAAAAAGGCCGAGGAATATGCCCGTGGCATGGTTACCGGCGGCACCTTCTTCGAGGAATTGGGCTTTTATTATGTGGGCCCGGTCGATGGCCATGATCTGGCCACTTTGCTGCCCGTGCTGCGCAATGCCAAGGACATGAACGAGCCGGTTCTGGTTCATATCAAGACGCAAAAGGGCAAGGGCTATGCCCCGGCCGAGGCGGCCGCCGATAAATATCACGGCGTCACCAAATTCAACGTCGTCACCGGCGAACAAGCCAAGGGCAAGCCGGGCGCGCCGGCTTACCAAAAAGTGTTCGGCGAAACCTTGGTCAAATTGGCCGAGAAGGACGATAAAATCGTCGGTATCACGGCGGCCATGCCCTCGGGCACCAGCATCGATATTTTTGCCAAGCGCTTCCCCAAGCGCAGCTTTGATGTGGGCATCGCCGAACAGCACGCCGTCACCTTCGCCGCCGGCCTGGCTGCCGATGGCATGAAGCCCTTCGCGGCCATCTATTCCACCTTTTTGCAGCGCGGCTATGACCAGGTGGTGCATGACGTGGCCATCCAGAGCCTGCCCGTGCGTTTTGCCATCGATCGGGCCGGTTTGGTCGGTGCCGATGGGCCGACCCATGCCGGCTCCTTCGATGTCGGCTATCTCGGTGCGTTGCCGGGCTTTGTCGTCATGGCCGCGGGCGACGAAGCGGAGCTGGCGCGCATGGTGGCCACCTGCGCGGCCATCGATGATCGCCCCTCGGCGGTGCGCTATCCGCGCGGCGAGGCCCTGGGCGTCGCCATCCCCGATGTCATCTTGCCGCTGGAGATCGGCAAAGGCCGCATCCTGCGCGAGGGCACGACGGTCGCGTTGATCAATTTCGGCGCGCGCCTCGGCGAATGCTACAAGGCCGCCGATCGCCTGGCCGCCATGGGCCTGTCCACCACCCTGGCCGATGCCCGTTTCGCCAAGCCGCTGGATGAGGATCTGATCCGGCGCCTGGCCCGCGAGCACGAAGTGGTGCTGACCATCGAGGAAGGCGCGATGGGCGGCTTTGGGGCTTTCGTGCTGCATTTCCTGGCGGCCGATGGCCTGCTTGATCGCGGCCTGAAAATCCGCACGCTGATGTTGCCCGATATCTTCCAGGATCACGACAAGCCGGAGGTGATGTATTCCACCGCCAAGCTGGATGCCGAGGGCATTGTCGAGGCGGCCTGCGCGGCTTTGGGCCGTCAACTCGGTGCGGCGCGGGCCTAAGGCCAACGGGTAAAAGACGATCTCATCACCTCTTCCATGATCCCTGGCTCGGCCCGATGGGCCGAGCCAGGATTGGCGCGGCGGTGCCCCCGCCGTGGTCGGTCGGTGCCCCAAAGGAGACCTCACCCCTCCGTCCTCCTTGGTCAGCCCATCGGGCTGAGCCAAGGATCCAGACCTTTTGCAAGCGCATCACTGCACGCCCCTGGATCCCCGGCTTCGGCTGCGCCGAACCGGGGATGACGCAATATACTGTAATAGTTGGTTATTTTCCACAATGCCGCTGGCGGCGCGCAGCGCGGAGCATTGGCATCCCTCGTCAACATGGATCCCACCGATCGCTTCGGCCCGGTAGGTGATGAGGTGGCGAAGTCCACACTCTTCATCCTCCCCCGCGCGCGGGCAGGGGAAGATGAAGCGCCGCCGCCCCAAAGAGGGCGGAAGATATCCGCCCCCAAAAACGCCAAGCCATACTGGGGCCATGGACTGGATGCGCCGTTTCGCCGAGATTTTGCAAAACTCCGAGAGCCGTTTGGCCGCGGCGCGCGGCTGGTTGGCGCAGATCTGGGCGCTGATCATTAGCCCCCGTGCGTTTCGCCGCCTGCTCAAAGATAAGCCGTTGCAGACCGAGTTGCGCTGGAAGCTGCGGCTGACCGAGGCCTTGTTGCGCCTGGCCATCACCCAGCGGGCCAACGCCATCATCCCCCCGCCGATGACGCCCGCGCGGCGGCGCGGCCATATCAGCGGGATTTTGCTGCCCCCGCACCCGTTCGGCCCGGCCTATGTCGCGCGCTTTCGGCTCAGCCCCCAGCTTAGCCGCTGGGCCATCCAGCCGCCGGCTTCGGTGCCTGAAACGCGCAAACCCCAGCACCCGGCCGCCTTGCTCCACCGGCTTTTGGCCTGCCAAGACGGCCTCGAGCGCTTCGAAAAGCTGGCCTGGCTTGAGGCCAAGCGGAAACGGCGGTTTGGGGACGGGGGCGGCGGCACCCCCGCCGTCATGCCAAAGGCGT
>CAZAGL010000175.1:0-5242 GCA_964484435.1 uncultured Caulobacteraceae bacterium | reverse complement strand
CCTGCAGACCAATTCGGTGGAATCCTGCCGCATCCTGTTGATGGGTCTGCGCAATGTGCACCACGAAACCCTTTTGGGCGCGGCCATATTGCGGGCCATGTTTACGCGCCTCGATCAGGGCATGATGAAACGCAAATTCAAGCGCGCGGAAATGTCCTGGATTTTGGAGGATAATGGCCCGATGATACGCGTGCTGAAATCCATCGGCAGCCGTGATTACAAGACGTACAGGGTCTATGAAAAAGCTTTATCTTAGCCTGATTGGTGCCATCTTCCTGCTGGCTTTCATCCCATGCGCTTTGGCGCAAACGCGCGCGCAGCCCTCGCCCGTGGCCGGGCTGTGGCAATCGCGGGCGGGCACGATTTTTGAGCTTTATCCCTGCAATGGCGAGGAGGTGTGTGGGCGTATCGTCTGGCTCAAGCGCCCACGCGATGCCAATGGGGTGCTGCGCAAAAACTTCTATGATCCCAGCAAATCCATGTGCGGCTCGGAAGTGGCCACGGGCCTGCGCAGCGATGCCAACGGCACCCTGTGGAAGGGCGGCACGGTCATCGATGTGGAAAAGGGCGGGCGCTATGGCATGCGGGCGCGCCTGAAGGGTCCCAATCTGCTGGAAACGCGCTTCTTCAAGGGCATTTCGTTTCTGGGCCGCACCGAGCCGTTGACGCGCGTGGCGGCCATTCCGGGCCCCTGCTAAAGCGCGATGGCGTAATCGCGGGCGCAGAATTGGCAAACGGCGTGGATTTGGCCATCGGCCCCGCGCAAATCGTCGATCTCGGGCGGGCTGAGGCGGCCGAGCACGGCCACGAGGCGCTCGCCGTCACATGGGCAATGATCCACGAGCGCGATCGGCGCAGCCACGCGCACGCCTTCTTCATGAAAGACCTGAAACACGAGCCGCTCGGCCGGCAAAGCCGGATCGGTCAATTCCGCATCGGTGATGGTGTCCAGCAAAAGCTGCGCGCGCGCCCAATCATCTTGCGTGTCGCCGCGCGCGCCATCGCCGGCGACGCGCTGCAGAAACATCCCGCCGGCGCGCCAGCAGGCCGGGGCATCGCGCACGAGGCATTCGGCAACCGCCGCGCGCAGCCGCGTGGGCGTTTGCACCGATTCCAGGAAATAGGCCTCGACGCAGGCACTCAGGCTTTCGCCCTCCAGGCTGACAATGCCCTGGACCTGCGGCATGTTCTGCCCAGGATCGAGCGTGACCGCCAAGGCCCCGCGCCCCAGCACCTGTGATGGAGCCATCACAGCATCGCCGCGCAGCTGCTGCCCCGCATCCGGGGCCAGCCTGGCATAGCCGCGCAGCGTTCCGCCTGCCCCGCATTGCGCCACCAAAAGCGGGACGGGGCCATCGCCTTGCGCCTGGATCGTCAGGCTGTGGAATTGCTTCAGCGAGGCCCCGATCAGCGCCGCCAGGACCAGCGCCTCGCCCAAGAGCAGGGCCACGGGCCGGGGATAGGCATGGCGGCGCAAAATGGCATCGATCGAGCCCGCGCCCAGCCGCGCATGGCGCCCGCGCACCGGCGCGCCATCAAGGCTGATCTCCCACGCGCAATCATCGTGCCCCGGCGCAGCAGCCCGCATCTGTTCAGTGGAAGGAATGGGGCAGGCCCAAGGCGGCATGGATGGTCAAGGCCATGAGGATCAAGGAGCCAATGGCAAAGACCACGAAGCGCACCAGGATCACATTGACCGTGGCCTGCACCAAGGAATGCACAATGCGGCTGGCCACATAGGCCCAGGCCAAAGCCAGGTTCAATTCCTGCGTCTGCCCGCCCATTTGCATGGCCAAAGCCAAAGCATAAAACAAAGTGGGCTGTTCGTGCAGGTGATTATAGTTCTCGCTGACGCGCCGCACCGACAAGGGCAGCATGGGCTGGGAGCCCGGCTCATCGGCCGCCTTTTGCGGATCGATCTTCAGCCTGGCAATGGCCGGGATGCGCAAAGCGAACATCCACCACCAGACCACAAGGGTCCAGGCCACCATGGCAATAACCGGTGCTAGCATCCCATCCATCGCCTCACTCCCAGTTCAATCTTGGCTGTTCATGCCGCCTTTAACCCAGCGAGGCAAGCGCATTTTCAACAAAAGTGTCGTTGCGGTTTTGTGCCAGAAAATGCGCAAAATCAATCACCTAGAGCATCGAACCCAACGAAATCCGGCTCGGATTTCGTTGACGATGCTCAAGGCCCGATCAAGCTGGCAAGGCCCCGCGCAACAAGAGATTGATGTCGAGCAAAGCCAGCATGCCCTGCTTGTGCGGGGCCAGTCCAATGACCAGGCCGAAATCCTCGCCGCCGCAGAATTCCGGCGGGGGCTGCACCTCGGAGCGCTCGATGGTGACGATATCGGAAACGGCATCGACCAGCAGGCCAACCAGGCGCTCTTCGATGGCAATGACCACCACCACATGGGTCTTAGTCGGCTCGACCATCGGGCGATTGAAGCGCGCGCGCAAATCCAGGATCGGCACGATGGCCCCGCGCAGATTGATCACCCCGCGCACGAAAGCGGGCGTGCTGGGCAGGCTGGTGGCCCCCGTCCAGGCGCGGATCTCGCGCACGGCGGTGATTTCCACGCCGTAGGATTCTTCCTCGATCTCAAACGCGATCAATTGAATGGCGCTATCTTCTTCGGCGAGTGTGGGATCTTTGAACGCGATCGCTTGCACGTTTGCCTCCTTCGGCGAGCTCCTGGGTTCAGGCGGCCAGCGCGCCCGCTTTGAATTTTGCCAGATGCCAGCGCTCCAGCCCCGGCACATCCATGATCAGCGCCACCCGGCCATCGCCCATGATGGTGGCCCCGGAAAATCCTTCCACGCGGCCAAAATTGGCCTCCAGGCTTTTGATCGCCACCTGCTGCTGGCCCAAAACGGCATCGACGACTAGGCCGATGCGGTAATCGGCTTCGGTATCGCACATGACGAGAAAGCGCGCGTCCTGTTCCAAGGAGGCCACTTCGAACAGTGCCGAAAGATCGAACACCTTGGCGTAATATTTGCGGAACTTGACCAAGACCTCGCCGCTGGGCAGGCGGCTGATCTGCGCATCCTGATAGCGCAGGCTTTCCACCACATTGGCCAGCGGCAGCACATAGGGCTCCCCGCCGACTTCCACGATCATCACGTCCAAAATGGCCAAAGTCAGCGGCAGGCTCAGCGTGATCGTGCAGCCCTTGCCGGCCACCGAGCGCACATTGACGCGCCCGCCCATGCGCTGGATGTTTTCGCGCACCACATCCATGCCAACCCCCCGGCCCGAAAGATCGGAAACGGCTTCGGCGGTGGAAAATCCGGCCATGAAGATCAGTTGATCGATCTCGTCATCGGTGAGATTGGCGTCCTTGGCGATCAGGCCTTTTTCCACGGCCTTGCGCACCACGCGCTCGCGGTTGATGCCGGCCCCGTCATCGGTGATGCGGATGATGATCCGGCCCGAGGCCTGCTCGGCCGAGAGGCGGATGAGGCCTTCTTCGCGCTTGCCGGCCGCGCGGCGCTGCTCTGGCGTTTCGATGCCGTGATCCATCGCGTTGCGGATCATGTGGGTGAGCGGATCATTCAATTGTTCAATGACCGTGCGATCGATTTCGGTGTTTTCGCCTTCCGTTTCCAGGCGCACTTTCTTGCCGGTCACGGAGGCCAGTTCGCGCAGCAAGCGCGGCACCCGCGCGAACACCGCCTTCACCGGCTGGGCGCGGATGGCCATGATGGAATCTTGCAGCATGCGGGTGTGCTGGGCCAGGGTTTCCAGCCCGCGCACGAGATCGGGATAATCCATGCGCAGGCGCGCATCGATCTGGCCGGTGATCATGGCCTGGGCGATGACCAATTCGCCCGTCATGTCGGCCACGCGGTCCACGCGATCGAGATCGACGCGGATGGTCTGGGCGGCCAGGTTCGGGGCCGCGCGGCTTGCACCGGCAATGTCGGTTGCGCCCTCGGCGGGCACGGGAAGGGGCGGTGCGGGCAAAACGGCCGGCTTGACTTGCGTCTGCGCCAGCAAAGCCTCCAACGAAAGCTCTTCTGATGCGGGGGCGGGTGCCGGCTCGGTGATCTCCAATTGACAATCGCCGTCGCAGAAATCGAAAGCGGCTTCGATTTGGCTGCGCGCGGCGCTGGTTTCCAGCCGCAGCGTCCAGTGCAGCAGCACATCAAGGGGATCGAATTGCGCCAGAGGCGGCGCATCCAGCACATGACATTCCACTTCCAGCGGGCCGAGATTGGCCAGCTCCTGAAAAATGAACAAGGGCTCATTGGCCCGCTGATACAGCGCCGGCAAGGGCCGGAAAGTGATGATCCATTGGCCGGGCGCGGCGTCATCGGCCGGCGCGTTGATGGCCATCTGGACGGGCTGAAATTCCAGATCCTCGAACGAATCGGGCGCGCCGGCGCTGGCCTTGCTGCCCTGCAAATCTTCCAGCGCGGCCTTGGCCTGGGCCACGGCGGGGGACATGCCTTTAATGCCATCGCGCGCATTGGCCAACAGATCGGCCAGGCCATCGCATGATCGCAGGCAGATCAGAATGATTTCCGGGGTGAAATGCTTTTTGCCATTGCGGATGTCGTCGAGCAAAGCTTCCAGCACATGGGCAAAGCCGACCAGATCGGCAAAGCCAAAGGCCCCGGCCCCGCCCTTGATCGAATGCACGGCGCGGAACACGGCCTGCGCCGCTTCCATCCCGCCTTGACCTTGGGTGATTTCGCCGAAGCGTTCTTCGAGTTCGCTGAGCAGTTCGGTGCATTCTTGGAAGAATGTCTGCTTGAAGCGCTCCATCTCACTCATGGCTTGGGCCTAACCGCACACACGCTTGACTACCTGCGCCAATTGATCGGCATCGACGGGCTTGGTGATCCAGCCCGTCGCGCCGGCGGCGCGCCCGATATCGCGCTTTTCGCGGCTGGTTTCGGTGGTCAAGATCAAAATGGGCAGCTGGGCCTTTTGCACATCGGCCCGCACCCTGCGGGTGAATTCCAGGCCATCCATATTGGGCATGTTCACATCGGTGATGATGCAATCCACGCTGTTGCCGGCCAGCTTGGCCAGGCCCTGAACGCCATCTTCGGCCTCGATCACCTCAAAGCCGGCGCGTTCCAACCCCGCGCGCAGCATATCCAACATGGTGCGGCTATCATCGACAGCAAGAACGCGTAGCGGTTTCATGGGCCTTCCTCGATATGGGGTTGGAACATTACGTTGAGCCCCAGCAAATCCAGGGCACGATTCAAAGCGGGCGAAGCG
>CAZAGL010000174.1:0-5271 GCA_964484435.1 uncultured Caulobacteraceae bacterium | reverse complement strand
GCTGCCGCGCCGCCTGGTTCAATCATGAGCCGCCCATGAGATGGCAAAGCAGCAAAAAAATTGCCCCGCCAGGCGACAATCCCTCAAGCGCATGCGCGCGCGCCCAAAACCTGCTAAGCTTTTTTTCATGAGCCGTGATGAAATCCTGGTCCGCTTGAAATCCGCGTTGCCCGACCTGCGGACGCGCTATGGATTGGTGCGCATTGGCCTGTTCGGCTCTGTCGCCCGCAATGAGGCCGGCCCCGACAGCGATGTGGATTTGGTGGCCGAATTCGCGCCGGGCGAAGCACCGGGCCTGAGGTTTTTCGACCTGGAAGCCGAGCTGACCGCTCTACTCGGCGCGCCGACCCAAATTGCCAGCCTCTCACAGATGAACACCTATATCCGCGCCAAGGTTGAGTGCGATCTGATCTATGCGTGAGCCCGATCCCCTCGGTGAGTTGACGCAAATCCTGGAAGCCATCTCGCGCATTCATGACTATGTTGAGGGATTGGATGAGGCGTCATTCTGCTCCAGCGCGAAAGACGTGGACTCGGTCGCCATGAATTTGATTGTCATCGGGGAGGCGGTCCGATGTTTGAAACCCGAAATTTTGGCCCTTGAGCCATCGATCCGATGGTCGTCGATCATCGCCGTGCGCAATCGCATCGCTCACGGCTATTCGATGATGCAGCGCCCCCTGGTTTGGGCGATCGTTTCAAAAGATCTGCCCAATCTTCAAGCCGCAACTCTTCGACTGATCGCTCACATCCGGTTGGGCCGGCAATGAGCTTTCTCACCGAGCAGGCGGGTTTCAGCGCCCCTCGGCTTTGCCGTTGAACACGAAATCATTGCCATCAAAGCTGACGATCACCTCGTCCCCGTCCTTGATCTGGCCGGCCAGGATCAAGCGGGCCAACGGATCTTGCAGCGCGCGCTGGATCACGCGCTTGAGCGGGCGCGCGCCATAGGCCGGATCATAGCCGCGCCGCGCCAATTCCGCTTCGGCCCGGGCATCGAGGCACAATTGCAATTGGCGATCGGCCATCAATTTGCGCAGGCGCGCCAGCTGGATGGCCACGATGGCCCCCATTTCCCCGCGCCCCAGCCGCCGGAACAAGATGATGTCATCGATGCGATTGAGGAATTCGGGGCGAAAGCGCGCCCGCACCTCGGCCATGACGGGCCCGCGCACATCTTCCACATCATCGCCTTCGCTTTGCTCGGCCAGAAATTGGGCCCCGCAATTGGACGTCATGATCAGGATCACATTCTTGAAATCCACGGTGCGGCCATGGCTGTCCGTGAGGCGCCCATCATCGAGAACTTGTAGTAGCACATTGAACACATCGGGGTGGGCCTTTTCGATCTCATCGAACAGCACCACCTGATAGGGCCGCCGGCGCACGCTTTCGGTCAGCGCGCCGCCTTCTTCATAGCCGACATAGCCCGGCGGGGCCCCGATCAAGCGGGCCACGGAATGTTTTTCCATGTATTCGCTCATGTCGATGCGGGTCATGGAATGTTCGTCATTGAACAAGAATTCGGCCAGCGCCTTGGTCAGCTCGGTTTTGCCCACGCCCGTCGGGCCCAAAAACAGGAACGAGCCGATCGGGCGATTGGGATCTTGCAGCCCCGCCCGGGCCCGGCGCACGGCATCGGCCACCGATCGCAGCGCCTCTTCTTGGCCAACGACCCGGGCGCGCAAATCCTCTTCCAGGCGCAGCAGCTTGGATCGTTCGCCTTCCAGCATTTTCTCGATGGGCACGCCCGTCCAGCGGCTGACGACGCCGGCAATGCCTTCGGCATCGACCACCTCCTGCATCAGGCCGCCGCCTTGGGCCTCGGCCGCGGCGATCTGGCGCTCCAACTCCGGGATTTTTCCGTATTTGATCTCCCCGGCCTTGGCGAAATCGCCGCGCCGCTGGGCATCGGCGAAATCGGCGTGGGCACGATCCAGCGCCTCCTTGGCCCGGGTGGAGCCGGCCAGCTTGTTCTTCTCCGATTGCCAAATGCTGGTGAGTTCTGCCGATTTGGCTTCGAGCCTGGCGATTTCCTCGGCCAGCTTGGCCAGCCTCTCCTTTGAGCCGGGATCGCTCTCTTTCTTAAGCGCCTCCGATTCGATCTTGAGCTGCACGAAGCGGCGATCGATCTCATCGAGTTCTTCGGGCTTGGAATCGATCTGCATGCGCAGGCGCGAGGCGGCCTCATCCATCAGATCGATGGCTTTATCCGGCAAAAAGCGATCGGCGATATAGCGGCTGGAAAGCTGGGCGGCGGCGACGATGGCCGCATCCGAAATGCGCACGCCGTGATGCACTTCGTATTTTTCCTTCAGGCCGCGCAGGATAGAGATGGTATCTTCCACGCTCGGCTCATCGACGAAAACCGGCTGGAAGCGGCGGGCCAAAGCCGCATCCTTTTCCACATGCTTGCGGTATTCATCGAGCGTGGTGGCCCCCACGCAATGCAATTGGCCGCGCGCCAAAGCGGGCTTCAAGAGATTGGAGGCATCCATCGAGCCCTCCGCCTTGCCGGCCCCGACCAGCGTGTGCATTTCATCGATGAACAGCACGATGCCGCCATCCGAGGCCGTCACTTCGTTGAGCACGGCCTTCAGTCGCTCTTCGAACTCCCCGCGAAATTTGGCCCCGGCGATCAGCGCGCCCATGTCCAGCGCCAACAGGCGCTTGTCTTTCAGGCTTTCGGGCACATCGCCATTGACGATGCGCAAAGCCAGGCCCTCGGCGATGGCGGTTTTGCCCACGCCTGGCTCTCCGATCAAAACCGGATTGTTCTTGGTGCGCCGCGACAGCACCTGGATGGAGCGGCGGATTTCCTCGTCGCGGCCGATCACCGGATCGAGCCGGCCCTTGCGCGCCTCTTCGGTGAGATCGCGGGCATATTTCTTCAAGGCATCGTATTGATCCTCCGCGCCGGCCGATTGGGCCGTGCTGCCCTTGCGCAAATCCTGGATGGCCTTTTCCAAGGTGGGCGGCGTCAGCCCGGCTTTTTTCAGGATTTCGGCGGCCTTGCCATCGGGGGTGATCGCGAGGCCAAACAGCAAACGCTCGGCCGTCACATAAGAATCGCCGGCCTTTTGGGCGGCTTGCGCGGCCCCATCCAGGGCCCGCGTCAGGGACGACGCCATATAGAGGCGATCGCCCCCGCCTTGCACCTTGGGCATAGCGGCGATTGCGGCATTGACCGCGAGAAGAGCCTGTTCGGGCCGGCCGCCCGCAGCGCGGATCAGCCCAGAGGCCAGGCCCTCGGGATCATCGATCAAGGCCTTCAGCACATGTTCTGTTTGCAGATTCTGGTTCTGCTCGCGCACGGCAATGGTCTGCGCCGCCTGCAACAGGCCGCGCGCGCGATCGGTGAATTTTTCGAGATCCATGGCATGCCCCTGGAGGATTGAACCGAGAACCCACAAGTGGGTGTGACGGGAATGTCACACAAGAGGGGCGGGGAGGCCAGCCAATGCGCAGCCCTCAATGGCTTCAGCCCTCGCGGGCTTCCAGATCCGTCAGCAGGTCGCGCCCGGGTGCGAGCCGGCGCGGGGCCGTCTCGATCGGCTCGAGCGGAACGATTTCCAAAGCCGGATCGCCCGCGCCCATATCCCGCAGCCGGCGCGCCTGCGGCAGCACCCGCGCCTCCAGCGAGCCGACCAGCTCGTTATACTTTTTCACACCGCTTTCCATGGCCTTGCCCAGCCCGCCAATTGCCTCGCCCATGCGGGCCAGGCGCTGATACAGCTCGCGGCCCAGCTCGGCCACGGCTTTGGCATTCTTGGCGGCCTCCTCTTGGCGCCAACCGAAGGCCACGGCCTTGGCCAGCGCCACCAACGTGGCGGGCGTGACAATGATCACCTTGTTGGTGATGGCGTATTCAAAGAGATCGGGATCGCGCTCGGCGGCGGCGGCGAAAAAGTTTTCGCCGGGCACGAACAGGGCCACGAAATCGGCGCTTTCCGGCACATGGCGCCAATAATCCTTGCCGGCCAGCATTTTCACGTGCTCGCGCAATTGGCTGGCATGGCGCTTGAGGAAGGTTTCGCGCACGGCCTCATCCACTGCCTCGAAGGCATCGAGATAGCCCGAAAGCGCCACCTTGGAATCGACCACGATCACCCGCCCACCGGGCAAGCGGATGGTGACATCCGGGCGCAGTTTCCCCGCCTCCCCATCCACGCTGCTTTGCTCGTGGAAATCCACATGCGGCACGAGGCCGGCCAGTTCCAGCACATTGCGCAGGGTTTCCTCACCCCAGCGCCCGCGTGTTTTCGGAGCGGCCCGCAAGGCATTGACCAGCTTGCCCGTGCCATCCTGCGTCTCCCGAAGCGAAACAGCCACGGCGCGCATCTGCTCATTGAGCGCGGCCTTATCCTCGGTGCGGGCCTTATCCAAAGCGGCCACGCTTTCGGCCAAGCGCGTGAAGGTTTCTTCGACGGGCTTGACGACGTCCTTCACCTGGCCCTGGGCCGCAGCCTGGTGCTTTTCGAAGGTTTCGTTGGCCAGCGCCAAAAAGCGCTGCTCATTGCGCGAGAGCGCGTCCGAGGCCAAGGCCGCGAAATTCTTCTCGAACTCGGCCTTCATGGCCAGCAAGGCGCGCTCGCGTTCTGCGGCGGCTTCCGAACGAGCGCTATCGCCGGCGCGCAAGGCCGCCAAGGCTTCCTTGGCGCTGGCGGCCTCGGCCAAGGCGGCCTGGGTGGCCAATCGGGCGGCATCACGCTCCTGCGCGGCCTGCGCCGCCGATTCCAGCCGGGCGCGCGCCTGCGCGCCCTCGCGGGTCAGCTCGGTGTTGAGATCGCGCAGCCGCGCCGCCTCGCGCCAGAAATAGGCGGCAATACCCAACAGGAGAACGAACAGCAGATACAGCAAAATGGGGGCGTCAGCGCCGGGGGAATCAGCCATGGCCCGATCCTAATCGGATTCGCCCCGAGCGCTCAGACGATTCGCCACCGGCTGCCCCACCCTGCCAAAGGCCCCGCTGGCGCGCACGGCCTGAGCATCGCCAACACAATCTTGCCCCGGCTTTGTTGAAAATGCGCAAGCATCCTGCCATTCTGGAACGCAAATCTATCCGCCCGGCAAAACTGCGCTTCCATAATGGGGCCATGTCCTGGATGCGCCGTTTCGCCGAGATTTTGCAACGCTCCGAGAGCCGTCTGGCCGCGGCGCGCGGCTGGCTGGCGCAGATCTGGGCGCTGATCATGAGCCCACGCGCGTTTCGCCGCCTGCTCAAAGATAAGCCGTTGCAGACCGAATTGCGCTGGAAACTGCGTTTGACCG
>CAZAGL010000173.1:2898-5326 GCA_964484435.1 uncultured Caulobacteraceae bacterium | reverse complement strand
CTTCTCGGTCGTGTAGACCCGATATCCGGCCTGCGTGCGGATCGGCGGCTCGATCAGGCCGATGCTTTCATAGTAGCGGATCATCTTCGCCGTGACGCCGGATGCCGTCGCCGCCTGTCCGATGTTCATGTCGATGTCTCCTATGACTGTGGCGAGTTCATTGCGCAGCGGCTAGCGCTGTCGGCCTCGTCGGGCTCGGTTCCACCCGCTTCGACCCGCCGAAGCGCTTGAGCCTCAGGGCGTTGGTTAGGACGCTGACGCTCGAAAGGGCCATGGCTAGGCCGGCGAACATGGGCGACATCAGGATACCGAAGGCTGGGTAGAGCGCGCCGGCCGCGACGGGGATGAGCACGACGTTGTATCCAAAGGCCCAGACGAGGTTCTGGCGGATGTTGGCGATCGTCGCCTGCGACAGGGCGATGGCCTTGGCGACTCCCTCCAGATCGCCGGACATCAGGACGACGTCGGCACTCTCGATCGCGATGTCTGTCCCAGTACCAATCGCGATGCCGACATCCGCCTGCGCCAGCGCCGGCGCGTCGTTGATCCCGTCCCCCACGAAGGCGACGCGGCCGCCTCCGGCCTGTAGCGACTTGACCACTTCGGCCTTGTCGGTAGGCAGAACTTCGGCGATGACCTCGTCGATTCCGAGCCGGCGCGCGATGGCCTGCGCCGTGCGTGCGTTGTCGCCGGTGACCATAACGATGCGCAGGCCCAGCTGGTGCAGCGCGGCGATTGCGGCGGGCGTCGTCTCCTTCACGGGGTCTGCAACCGCTATAATGGCCGCGAGCCTGCCGTCGATCGCGGCGTAAAGCGGCGTCTTGCCCGCGTTGCCAAGTTGCGCGGCCTGCTCGGCGAACGCCGATAGATCGAGGCCCAGCCGCCGCATCAACCGGTCGGCGCCGACCTCGATGCGACGACCCTCGACACTTGCCGCGACACCGAAACCGGGCTCGCTGGAGAAGTCCGCCGGCTCGGCCAGCCCCAGCCCGCGCTGCCGCGCACCGGCGACGATCGCATCGGCCACAGGATGCTCGGAGAGGGATTCCACCGAGGCGACGAGGCGCAGCACCTCGTCTTCCTTGAACCCTTCCGTGACGGCGATGTCGGTCAACTCCGGCCGGCCCTTGGTCAGCGTGCCTGTCTTATCGAGGGCGATGACCGTCGAATCCTTGAGGCTCTGCAGCGCCACGCCCTGCCGGAACAGGATGCCGAGTTCGGCGCCCTTGCCGGTGCCGACCATGATCGAGGTTGGCGTCGCCAGCCCCATCGCGCAGGGGCAGGCGATGATCAGCACGGCGACGGCGTTGACAAGCGCATACGACAGCGCGGGGCTTGGACCGAACGCTAACCAGGCCGTGAAGGTCAGGAGAGCCAGTCCGATGACGGCTGGGACGAACCACATCGTCACCTTGTCGACGAGCGCCTGGATCGGCAGTTTCGAGCCCTGCGCAGCCTCGACCGTGCGCACGATCTGCGCCAGCAGCGTATCGGCCCCGACTCTCTCGGCGGTGAAGCGGAAGGCGCCCGCGCCGTTTATTGTCCCGCCCGTGACTGCAGAACCGGGTTGCTTTCGGGCCGGGATCGGCTCGCCGGTGATCATCGCCTCGTCGACATAGGATGATCCCGATACGACATCGCCATCGACGGGGATGCGTTCGCCTGGACGCACGATCACGACGTCGCCCGCGACCACGGTCTCGATGGCGACATCGATCTCGTTGCCGTCTCGCAGCACGCGGGCCGACTTGGCTTGGAGCGACAGTAGGCGGCGAATGGCCTCGCTCGTCGAGCCCTTGGCGCGCGCTTCGAGCCAACGCCCCATCAGGATCAGCGTGACGATTACCGCGGCGGCCTCGAAATAGGTGTAATTGGTGCCATCCGGCAGCAGGCCGGGCATGAACGTCGCGACGCTGGAGTAGACGAAGGCGGCGGTCGTGCCGAGCGCGACGAGCGAGTTCATGTCTGGCGCGCCGCGCATCAGCGCGGGCCACCCCTTCCGAATGAAGCGCTGGCCAGGCACCGCGATCACGAAGCCGGCGAGCAGGAACGAAAGCACCTTGATGTTGAACTCGCCGACCCAGCCGGCAAGAAAATGATGCAGCGCCTCGGACATGTGCATGCCCATCTCGAAGACGAGCAGCGGCAGGGTCGCGATGGCCGCGATCGTGACGTCACGGCGCAGTTCCGACAGCTCGGCGTCGCGCGCCCGACGCTCGCGGTCGGAGGTGTCCACCGCGTCTCCGGCCTGTTCGGCGTCATAGCCGGCGGCGGCAACCGCCTTGACGAGTTCTGATGTCATTTCCGAGCCGCCCAGCACGCGCACAGAGGCCCGCCCAGTCGCAAGATTGACCGTGGCTTCGAGGGCGCCCGGTACCGCCGCAAGCGCGCGCTCGACACGTCCGACGCAAGAGGCGCAGGTCATGCC
>CAZAGL010000173.1:0-2798 GCA_964484435.1 uncultured Caulobacteraceae bacterium | reverse complement strand
GAGGCGCAGGTCATGCCTTCGACGGGAACATCGAAATGTCTGGAGGGCAAGGCTGCATTTCTGGCCACCGTTGCAGTCGACATAACGTATCTCCGAGCTGTCATGGCATGCGGTATGGAGCTTCCCACCATTGTAAGGTCAAGCGCTATCGGCGACATCGGCTCAAGATTTTTGGGGCTCCGGAAAGAGGTCAAGATGCCACTTGACCTTACCACTGTGGAAAGCTGCAGCCTCCCTTTGACCCGCACACCAACAGGAAGCTTCAGCCATGTGCTCTTGCCAGAAACCTTCGAACGCAACTTCTCAGACCGTCCCAACCCCGTCGCAGTCCGGATTACATTTTCGGGTCGACGACATGACCTGCGGGCACTGCGCCGACACGATCAAGAAGGCGATCGAGACGACCGTGCCCGGCACCACAGTCAACGCGGATCCCGCCTCTAAGCTTGTGAGCGTGACAGGCCCCGCAGACTTCGCTGCGCTCAGAGCGATCGTGACCGCGGCAGGTTATACGCCCAGCGCGTCTCCCGTCGCTGCCTGACCGAGCGCCAAGGGCAAAGCGGCAGGAAAGATCAATATTCTGGCCATGCTCGTGCTAACGGGCGTGGCCAGTAACCCGACGGAGGGACTGGCCACGCGGAGCGGGATGCGCCAAGGCAGGTCTACAGGCGAATTGTCCGCAGCCTGATCGCGTTGGCGATGACGCTGACGGACGAGAGTGCCATGGCCGCTGCGGCGATGATCGGCGAGAGCAGGACGCCGAAGATCGGATAGAGAACGCCAGCGGCGATCGGGATACCCGCGGCGTTGTAGACGAATGCGAAGAACAGGTTCTGGCGGATATTGCTCATCGTCGCCTGCGACAGATGCCTGGCCCGCACGATCCCGTTCAGGTCGCCCTTCAGCAGCGTTAGGCCCGCACTCTCGATGGCCACGTCGGTGCCCGATCCCATGGCGATCCCGACATCGGCTGCCGCCAGCGCAGGCGCGTCGTTGACGCCATCGCCGGCCATCGCGACGACCCGTCCCTCGCGCTTGAATTTCTCCACGACGGCGCTCTTCTGCTCCGGCAAGACATCCGCTTCGATCTCGGTGATGCCGAGCCGCCGCGCCACGGCTTCCGCCGTGGTCCTGTTGTCACCGGTCAGCATGACGACCCGGATGCCTTCTTCCTTTAGTGCCGCCAAGGCCGAGGGGGTCGATTCCTTGACCGGATCGGCGATGGCGATCGTGCCTGCGACTTGTCCGTCGATGCCGATGAAGATGGCGGTCGCACCTTCGCGCCGCAGGTCGTCGGCGGCTGCCGCGAGGGGCGCGACATCGACGCCGTGCTCGGCCATGAACGCCGCGTTGCCGATGACCACTTTGCGGCCGTCGACCGTGCCAAGCGCACCTTTACCAGTCGGAGAGTCGAAGTCCGCTACCACCGACGTCTTGATGTTTCGGGTGACGGCAGCCGCCACGATGGCGACCGCCAGAGGATGTTCGCTGGCCTTCTCGACGCTGGCAGCCAGCCTGAGGATCTCGGTCTCTTCAAAGCTCTCGGAGGAGACGATCGCGGTAACCGCCGGTTTGCCCTCGGTGAGCGTGCCCGTCTTGTCGACCACGAGCGTATCGACCTTCTCCATGCGCTCCAGTGCTTCGGCGTTCTTGATCAGGACGCCGACCTCGGCGCCGCGCCCCACGCCGACCATGATCGACATCGGCGTTGCCAGCCCCAGTGCACAGGGGCAGGCGATGATGAGGACCGAGACGGCCGCCACGAGCCCGAAGGCCAAGCGTGGCTCGGGCCCCCAGATCGCCCAGGCTCCAAAGGCGAGTAATGCCATCGCGATGACGACGGGTACGAAGTAGCCCGCGACCTGATCGGCGAGTCGCTGGATTGGTGCGCGGCTCCGCTGCGCCTTGGCGACGAGCTGGACGATCTGCGCGAGCATGCTGTCATGACCGACACGCTTGGCCTCGATGATCAGACTGCCCGACTGGTTCATTGTGCCGCCGATGACGTGATCGCCGACTGTTTTCGTAGTCGGCATCGACTCGCCGGTGACCATCGATTCATCGATGGAGCTTCGTCCTTCCATGACGTCCCCATCGACCGGGACTTTCTCGCCGGGCCGGACACGCAGGCGGTGCCCGACTGCGACAGCATCGAGCGTGACTTCCTCCTCGCGGCCATCGTCCAAGATGCGGCGAGCTGTCTTAGGCGCTAGATCGAGCAGCGCCCGGATAGCGCCACTGGTGCTTTCGCGTGCACGCAGTTCCAAGACCTGTCCGAGGAGGACGAGGACGGTAATCACGGCAGCGGCCTCGAAATAGACCGCGACCGAGCCGTCCTGGCTGCGGAACGCCTGCGGGAAAATGCCGGGTGCGAGCGTTGCAACCACGCTGTAGATCCAAGCCACGCCCGTGCCCATGGCAATCAACGTGAACATGTTGAGGTTGCGGGTCAGGATCGACTGCCAGCCGCGCTCGAAGAACGGCCACCCGGCCCAGAGTACGACAGGCGTCGCCAGAGCAAACTGGATCCAGTTGGACAGGTTGCGGGGTATCAGGTGATCAAGCCCGGTAAGGTGACCTCCCATCTCGATTGCGAAGACGGGTGCCGCCAGAACCAGCCCGATCCAGAACCGGCGTGTCATATCGATGAGCTCGGCGTTGGGCTTGGCTTCGGCGCTGACGTCGACCGGCTCGAGCGCCATGCCGCAGATCGGGCATTGACCGGGGCCCACCTGCCGGATCTGGGGATGCATCGGACAGACGTACTGCGTCGTCGTCGCGGTCGGATACTCGTAGAG
>CAZAGL010000172.1:0-5394 GCA_964484435.1 uncultured Caulobacteraceae bacterium | reverse complement strand
CACCCGGAATTTGGTGATATCGCCGCCGAATTCATCGAGGCGCTTCACGCACCACGGGCTCATCAAGCCGGTTAGGCGCCGGCGCGGCACGCCATAGCGCTCTTCCATCAAGGGGCCCATGCTTTCGGCATCGAACAGCACCAAGGGGCTTTCGAACACCGGGGAAAGATCATCCCCCGCTTTCAGCACATAGATCGGCTGCTGCTCGATCAGCGCCTTGATCCGCTCCGCCAGGGAGGATTTGCCCCCGCCCACCGGGCCGAGCAGATAGAGAATCTGCTTGCGCTCTTCCAGGCCCTGCGCGCCGTGGCGCAAAAAGGAAACGATGCGCTCGATCGTTTCTTCCATGCCGTAGAATTCGGAAAAGGCGGGATAGATCCGCATTGTCCGGTTCATGAAGATGCGCCCCAGGCGCGCATCCTTGGCGGTATCGACCATCACCGGGTCACCGATGGCCGCCAGCAGGCGCTCATGGGCCCCGGCATAGCGATTGGGATCGTCGCGGCAGCCCTTGAGGAAATCCGCCAGCGACATTTCGCTCTCGCGGCGCGTTTCGAAGGCGCGTGTATAGCGAGAAAACAATTCGTCCGACATGGCCGCTCCATTCATCCGCACCAAGGGGGCCATGAGCCCCCCAGCGCTGTTGTATGCAGACTAAGTGCCTTTCATAAGGCGCAGCTGCCACAATCTGGGCACGCCCGCCTTGACCTCGCCCCGTTCGGCGCAGAGCCGATGGGCCAACCCTGAGCATAGATCGAGTCGCCCCACACGCGCGAGACTCGTGCCGTAAGATGTTCCCAGGAAGCCTCGAACAATCCAAGCCCAAAGTGCAGTGCCCGCGCGTCAGGGGGCCCACATCACGCGCAGGCGCGCGCCAAGTGCTTCGACCAAGGCCCGCACCGGGGCATCTTCGGGCGGCTTGTGCAGGGCCGCCTCGAAGGCCGTGCGCTTGACCGCTCCGGTGAAGGCCAAAACGGCGCAAGCGGCATCCGCGATGGCCGTGCGATTAAGGCTGATGCGCGCGAAAGGGGCCTCGGGCGGCAAAGGCTCCGGCGTGATGGGCAAAGCACCGCGCGGGCCATCGGCGCGCAGCGCCGCCGCCAGCCCCATGCTGCGCGCGAACCAGGACAAGGTATGGGCATCACCGCCCATCCCGAACAGCGCCGCATCGAGCGGCCAGGGCGCGGCCAATGGGCCCGCTTCCAGCGCCAGCCATTGCGCCGCGGCCGCTGGCCCCTGCAGCAGGCGCGCGCGCAGCAAATGCGAATTGCTGGCACCATGATCGGGCGGCACGCAGCGCTCATCCGTCAGCATCACCTGCACGCGCGCCCAATCCAGATCGGCCCGGGCCAGCAGATCATAAATCGGGCCCGGCGTATTGCCCCCGGCCCCGGCGAACACGGCCAGGCCGCGCCGCGCCAGGCCCGCGCGCAGCCCCGCTTCCAGGCAATCGGCCGCTTCCCGCGCCAATTGCGCGTGATCGCCAAATTCTTGCCAGTTCAGAGCGTGCATGGCCCGCTCATCCCAGCGCCTGGCTGGCTTCGAGCACGTCTTCAAAGGTGCGCAGGCCAGAGCGCGGCGCGCACACCAAAACGGCCATGTTCCCGGGCAAATGCTGGTTTTCCAGCATTTTCTCGTGCGCGTCGGGGATTTGCTCCCAGCCGAACACTTCCGACATGCACGGATCGATGCGTCGATCGATGACCAATTGATTGGCGCTCGCGGCCTGTTTCAGATGCGCGAAATGGCTGCCTTGCACCCGCTTTTGGCGCATCCACAAAAAGCGCGCGTCCATGGTCAGATTGAAGCCGCTGGTGCCGGCGCAGATCACCACCATGCCACCGCGCTTGCACACCAGAACCGAAACCGGGATCGTCGCCTCGCCGGGATGCTCAAAAACCAGATCGACATCGCGCTTGCCCGTGATGTCCCAGATGGCTTTGCCGAACTTGCGCGATTCCTTCATATAGGCGTCGAAATCGGGGCCATTGACCTTCGGCAATTGGCCCCAGCAGTTGAAATCCTTGCGGTTCAACACGCCCTTGGCCCCCATGGACAGCACGAAATCGCGCTTGCTTTCATCCGACACCACCCCGATGGCGTTGGCCCCGGTCACGGCACAAAGCTGCACGGCGAACACGCCAAGCCCGCCCGAAGCCCCCCAGACCAGCACATTCTGCCCGGGCTTGAGATCGTGCGGCTCATGGCCGAACAGCATGCGATAGGCGGTGGCCAAGGTCAGCGTGTAGCAGGCGCTCTCTTCCCAGGTCAGATGCTTGGGGCGGGGCATCAATTGGCGCGATTGCACGCGGCAGAATTGCGCGAACGAGCCATCGGGCGTCTCATAGCCCCAAATGCGCTGCGAGGTGGAAAACATCGGATCCCCGCCATTGCATTCCTCATCATCGCCATCATCCTGGTTGCAGTGCACCACGACTTCATCGCCCGGCTTCCAGCGACGCACCTTGGCCCCCACGGCCCAGACAATGCCCGAAGCATCCGATCCGGCCACGTGATAGGGCTGTTTATGCCCATCGATCGGGGAGATCGGCTCGCCCAGGGCCGCCCAGATGCCGTTGTAATTGACGCCCGCGGCCATGGTCAGCACCAGGACTTCATCCTCGCCGATGCTCGGCGTGGGCACGATTTCCAGCTGCATGGCCTGGCGCGGGCGCCCGTGCCGCTCTTTGCGGATGGCCCACGCCCACATGGTTTTGGGCACATGATAAGCTGGGGGGATCTCCCCCACTTCATAGAGATCCTTGACGCTGCGCAGGCTGTGTTTGGCTTGGGCGGTCATCGCACTCCCCCGAAATTGTGCATGTGCGAACATGCCGGTTTTCTCGCGGCAACGCAACATGCAGCCGCCAATCTGGTTGGAAAGTCTTCACGTTTGCCCGGCAAAATGGCGCGATTCGAGGACATCAACCGCAGCGTGTCATGCAAATTCCGTCGCCTCCCGCCAACGAAATCCAGCGCCTGGAGGCCCTCTTGGCCACCAGGCTGCTGGATTCGGGCCCCGAAGCGGCCTTCGATGCGGTGACGCGCTGCGCGGCCCTGATCACCGAGGCCCCGATCGCCTTGATCACTCTGATCGATGATCAGCGCCAATGGTTCAAATCCCGGGTCGGGCTCGATATCTGCGAGACGCCGCGCGATTACGCGTTTTGCGCCCATGCCTTGCAAAGCGCTGATCCCTTGATCGTGCCCGATGCCGCGGATGATGCGCGCTTTTGCGGCAATCCATATGTCCTGGGTGCCCCGTTCATACGCGCTTATGCCGGCGTGCCACTGGTGGATGCGCAGGGCCGCATTTTCGGCACCCTGTGCGCCATCGATACCACCCCGCGTGCCTGGAGCGCCAGGCACGTCGCGGAACTGACGGCTTTGGCGCAAGTCGTGATCACGCTGATCGAGCAGAGCGTCGTCTCGCGCAACAATCTGGAATTGGCCAGCCAGGTCGAGGCGTTGACCATCGAGGCCCTCGCCAATCAGGCCTTTCTGGAAGAGGTTTCCGAGATCGCGCAGGTTGGTGGCTGGTCTTATGATCTTGGCACCCAAACCACCGTCTGGTCCGCTCAGGCTTTGCGCCTGCATGATCGGGATGAAAGCTTTCAGCCCACGCTCGAAAACGCCTATGATCACTTCAATGATGGCGATCGCGAGCGCATCAAGGCGGCCCTGGAGGCCTGCGCGCGCGCGGGCAAACAGGCCGATCTCGAAACCCAGATCGTCACGGCTCTGGGCATCCGCAAATGGGTGCGGATGACGGCCAAGGCCATCACCCGCAAGGATCGCATCGAGCGGGTTATCGGCTCCATCCAGGATATTTCCGATCGCATCCGCACCCAGGAGGAATTGCGCGGGCTGGCCAGTGCGGCCCAGGCGGCCAATCGCGCCAAGGATGAATTCCTGGCCAATATGAGCCACGAAATCCGCACCCCGCTCAATGGCGTGATCGGGCTGGCCGGCGCGCTGGCCCGCACCGATCTGGCCGCCAGCCAGCGCGAAATGGTGCATTTGATCCAGTCTTCTGGCGTGACGTTGGATCGGCTGCTTTGCGATCTTTTGGATATCGCGCGCATCGAATCGGGCAAATTCCAACTGCGGCCCGCCCCTTTTGATTTGCGCGAAACGATCGATTCGGCGGTGCAATTGATGCGCGCCCGCGCGGGCGAAAAAAATCTGGAGCTGACCTTGGCCTATGGCCAATGCGCCCAAGGCAGTTTTTTGGGCGATGGCGTGCGCATCCGCCAGATTTTGAGCAATCTGACCTCCAACGCCATCAAATTCACCGAGCGGGGCTGGGTGCGCATCCAGATCGAGCTGGAAGATGGGGATATGCCGGGGGCGGTGCCGCAATTGGTCATTGCCGTTTCCGATTCCGGCATGGGTTTCGACGAATCCTTCGCCCAGCGTTTGTTCGGCCGTTTTGAGCAGGCCGATGCCTCGGTGACGCGCAGCTTTGGCGGCAGCGGCCTTGGCCTGGCGATTTGCCTGGCCTTGGCCAAGGCCATGGGCGGGGAAATCAGCGCCACCTCCCAGCCGGGCATCGGCAGCGTGTTTCGCGCGCGTTTGCCGCTGGATTATACCGAAGCGCGCCTGGCCCCTTCCGCGCCCCCGTCGAGTGATCAATGGACACTGGCCGCGCCCTCCAGCCACTTGCCCAGGCTGCGCATTTTGTTGGTGGAAGATCATCCCATCAATCAGCAGGTCGCCTGCCTGATCCTGAAGCCCCATAATGTCTCCATCACCATCGCCAATCATGGCCAAGAGGCGTTGAACATCCTCGAGACCGAACAATTCGACATCGCGCTGATGGATATGCAGATGCCGATCCTGGATGGATTGAGCGCGACGCGCGCCATCCGCGAGCGGGAGGCCAAGCTGGGCCTCACGCGCTTGCCAATCGCCATGCTCAGCGCCAATGCCATGCGCGAGCATGTGGAACGCTCGCTGGCCGCCGGGGCCGATGGGCATATTTCCAAGCCGGTGACCACGACCAGCCTGTTCGCCGGCATCAACCAGGTTCTTGCCCTGAATGGCTGCCCCATTCTGCTCGGCCAGGCAGCATAATCAGGCTTGCCATTCTTCCTCGGGCGGCAAGGGCGTGAAGATCGCATCGAGCAGGCCATCATCCACCCCTTTTAGGCTGGCGGGGGCCCATTTGGGCGCATTGTCCTTATCGGTGATCACGGCGCGCACCCCCTCCAGAAAATCATGGCGCTGCACCACCCGGCAGGCGATGCGGTATTCCATGGCCATCACCTCTTCGAAGGATTTGGCCAGCGCGCCCAGGCGCATCTGGCGCAGCGCCACTTTCAGGGTTTGTGGGCTTTTGCCGGCGAGGCTTTCCAGACAGGATTGGGCAAAGGGCGTGCCCGCTTGGCGCAG
>CAZAGL010000171.1:0-5485 GCA_964484435.1 uncultured Caulobacteraceae bacterium | reverse complement strand
GGCGATCGGCGGCATTGGCCGCGTCGGGCACGATTTTGCGCGTCAGGGCATCGGCGGTCAAAACGATGCCGCAGGAATTGTAATTCCAGAACGTGCCGGCCGGATGGGCCGTAGGCAGGCCGGCGCAATAGCGCGCCACATCGTCGACGCCGGGCCCGAACAGCTTTTTGGCCGCATCGCTTTGGGTGAAGCTGGGGGCACCGATTTCCACATAACGCTGGCCATCGACCATTTGCAGCCAGGTTTTCCAAGACAAGGCCTGGCGCGGATCGCGCGCTGCCCAGAGCGGGCTGCCCATCGCGGCGGTGGGATCGAGCCGGCCCTGATGCGCGGCAATCCCCACCAGCGCCTGGGTGAAGGATTTGGCCACCGACCAGGAAACATGGCGCGTCTGATCGGAAAAGCCCTTGGCATAGCGCTCCATCACGATGCGCCCGGATTGCACGATGACGACGGCGCGCGTCTCGCCCAGGGGCCCCTCGGACGCGCCGAAGGCCTCGTCCAGCAAAGCCTGCGCGGCAGGCACATCGGCACCCGGCGGCGGGGGCGCGCTTTCCCAGGCAATCGTCGGCCAATTGGGCCCGGTTGGCCCCATCGGATTGGGCGCAATCACCGCCTCTGGTGCCGGGTTGGACTTGGCCTTGGGCGGTTTCGGCTTGGCCGCAAGGGGGGGCGGTGCCTCTTGCGCGCTTGGCTGCGGGGCTGGCCCCTCCGGGATTTGCGCATGGGCCGAAGCGGCGAAAGCCAAACACAACACCGCGATCCATCTACGCGCCATAGCCAAACACCCTCCAAACGCCTTACATGGCGCAAATGATCTTTACGGGAGACAGTGGTGGGCGGCAATTCCATGCGTTGGTTCGGGGCGATTGGTGCCAGTTTCGTGATCGCCTTGGCCTTGGCCCTTTATCTCAAGGATCAGCTGGCCTTCGCGCGCATCGCCACGGCCTATGTCGCGCAGCAGACATGCGCCTGTTTGCATGTCAGCGGGCGCAGCGAAGCCAGCTGCCGCACCGATTACCGGGCGCAGGACATCGCCAGGATTTCCGTCTCCCACACGGGCCAGGAGGTGCGCGCCAGCGTGCTGGGCGGCTTGGTTTCGGCGAAATCGCGCAACAGCGAAGGCTTTGGCTGCACCATCCAGCCCTGAGTTCACAGCAAAGGCGAAGTGGGCCGGGGCATCGGCAGGCGCACGATCGCCCGGGCAAAGGCCCAAAGGCAACGCAGGCCAACCCAGGCGCAAATGCCCAAAATGGCGTAAGTGGCGTAAGGGGCGGCCGGCGGGATCAGGGTGATGAGCCGGGCCAAAACCCAGGCCACCCCCCCGAACAACAACGTGCGCAGCGCGAATTCATGATGCGTGCAGGCCCAAGGCATGCCTTCGCGCCGCCGCCCCGCGGCGATGGCGATCGAGGCGATGCCGAAGGCGGCGGCCAGATATTCCAGCGGCCCGCTGGCCAGCAGATACAAGGCGAAGGTCACCAAGGTCAGCGCATGCACCAAAAGGGCCAATGTGCGCGGTGCCTTCCAATCCAAGCGCCGTTTGATGCGCCGCTTGGGCCGCAGCGGAACGACATTATCCGGGCGCGCCATGTTCACCATCTCCTGCCTCCCCTGCCGCTTTAGGTAAGCGCGCCATCGTAAACATCCAACTCGCAGGCCCTCACAAATTCAGCAGCGAAGGATCCCCGCCCTGCGCGGTGATATTGATGCTGACGCTGCGCTCCTGGGCAAAGCGCGGCAGATAATGCGGCCCGCCGGCCTTCGGGCCGGTGCCCGAAAGCCCCTGCCCGCCGAAGGGCTGCACCCCGACCACCGCCCCGATCATCGAGCGGTTGACATAAACATTCCCGGCCGGCAGCGCGCCCTGCACGGCCTTGGCAAAGCTTTCCAGGCGCGAATGCACCCCACATGTGAGGCCATAGCCTTTGGCCGCCAGGGCCGCCGCCATGTGCGGCAATTGGCCGGCCTCATAGCGCACGATATGCAAGATCGGCCCGAACACCTCGCGCTGCAGCAGCGAAAGATCCGGCAATTCGACGATCGTTGGGGCGAAGAACACACCCTTGGCGCAGGCGGCCGGCACAGCGGCCCTGGCCAGGATTTTGGCCTGCGCGCCCAACATGTCCAGATGCGCATCGAGGGCGGCTTTGGCCGGCGCATCGATGACCGGGCCGATATCGGTGCGCGGATCGGCGGGATCACCCAATTGCAGCTGGGCCAGCGCGCCGATCAAAGCCTCGATCACGCCATCGGCGCTGGCACGCGGCAAAAACAGTACCCGCAAGGCCGAGCAGCGCTGCCCGGCCGAGCCGAAAGCTGAAACCAAGGCATCATCAACGACTTGCTCCTTCAGCGCCGTGGTATCGACGAACATGCCATTGAGGCCGCCGGTTTCGGCGATCAAGGTGGCGATCGGCCCTTCGCGCGCGGCCAAGGCCCGGTTGATGGCTTGGGCCGTCTGCGTCGATCCCGTGAAGGCCACCCCGGCAATGCGCGGATCGGCGCAGATCTGCGCCCCGATCTCCCCACCACCAGGCAGCAGATGCAACACATCGACCGGCAGCCCGGCACCATGGAACAGCTTGACGGCCTCAAAGGCGATCAGGGGCGTCTGCTCGGCCGGCTTGGCCAGCACGCAATTGCCGGCCGCCAAAGCCGCGGCGATCTGCCCCGTGAAAATGGCCAGCGGGAAATTCCACGGGCTGATGCAGGCGAATACGCCCCGCCCGCTCAATTCCAGCGTGTTGGTTTCGCCGGCGGGGCCGGGCAAGGCCAGGGGCGCGGCGAAATGACGCTCCGCCTCGGCGGCGTAATACCGGCAAAAATCCACCGCCTCGCGCACTTCATCCACGCCATCGGCCAAGGTGCGCCCGGCTTCGCGGGCCAGCAGCGCGATCAGGGGGGCCATTTCCCGCTCCAGCGCATCGCCCATGGCCCGCAAGATCGCGCCCCGCTTTTGTCCGCCGCGCGCGTTCCAGGCCGGCTGGGCACGCAAAGCGGCGGCCAAAGCCCGGCCCACATCTTGGGGCTCGGACCAACACACCTGGCCCACTTGGCGACTGGCATCGGCCGGGGAAAGCACAGGCTGCGCCGGGCGCTGGAGCATGGCTTCTCCGTTCAAGATGGCCCCGGCCAAGATGGGCGCGCCATCGCGGGCCGAAACGGCGCGCTGGAGGGCTTCGCGCTCCGCGGCCACGGAAAGATCCCATCCCGAGGAATTGCGCCGCGCGGCCCCAAACAGGCAAGGCGGCTTGGCCAGGCGCGGATGGGGGCGCGGGGCGGCCTCCAGCCTGGCGATCGGATCGGCGGCCACCTCTTCGGGGGCCACGTCTTCATCCAGAAAGGTGTGCACGAACGAGGTATTGGCCCCATTTTCCAGCAAACGGCGCACCAGATAGGGCAACAAATCCTCATGCCCGCCCACCGGGGCATAAACCCGCACGGGCGCGGCGAAGGCCCCGGTGCCGTAGAGCGCCTCACCCATGCCGTGCAGGCGCTGATATTCGTAATCGCGCACGCCCGCGCTTTGCGCCAAAACATGCACGCCCGCCGCCGTGTGCGCGTTATGGGTGGCAAACTGCGGATAAATGGCATCGGCCGCGGCCAGCATGTCGCGGGCGCAGGCCAGATAGGACACATCGGTGGCCGCCTTGGTGGTGAAAACCGGATAGTCCACGCGCCCCTGCACCTGGGCGCGCTTGATCTCCCCGTCCCAATAGGCCCCCTTGACCAAGCGGGCCATGATGCGCCGGCCATGGGCGCGGCCGATCCTGGCCACGGCCTCGACGGTCAAACCGGCCCGTGTCTGATAAGCCTGCACGGCCAGGCCCAGCCCGTCCCAGCCAGCCAGGCTGGGCGCGCCGGCCAGCTTATCCAGCAATTTCAAAGACAAAACCAAGCGATCGGTTTCTTCGGCATCGAGGCAAAAGCCGATATCGCTGGCCTTGGCCTGCTCGGCCAGGCGCAGGATGACGGGATAAAGCTCGTCAAACACGCGCTCTTCAAGGCGCGCCTCATAGCGCGGATGCAAAGCCGAAAGCTTGACCGAAAGCCCCGATGCGGCCCGAGGCCCCAGCCCGCTCGCCTCCGCGCCGACAGCTTCCAGCGCCTCATGATAGGCGCGCGCATAGCGCTGGGCATCGGCGGCGGTGCGCGCCCCCTCGCCAAGCATGTCGAAGGAAAAGCTGGCGCAGGTGCCGGCCCGAATCATGGCGCGCCCGCGCTTTTGGGCGGCGTGGATATTGCGGCCCAGCACGAATTGCTCCCCCAGAATGCGCATGGCCTGCATGGCGGCGGCGCGCACCACCGGCTCGCCCGCGCGGGCCGCCAGCCGCGCCATGAAGCCGGCGAAATCCCCGCGCATTTCCTCGGTGGCATTGGCCAGGCGCCCGGTGAGCATGAGGCCCCAGGTGGAGGCATTGACCAGCCAGTGATCGGCTTGGCCCAGATGCTCTTCCCAGCTGCCCGATTTGATCTTTTCCGAGATCAGCGCATCGGCCGTTTCGGCATCGGGGACACGGAGCAAGGCTTCGGCCAGGCACATCAAGGCCAGCCCCTCGGCGTTGGAAAGGCCGAACTCCTCCAGAAAGCTTTCCATCACCCCCTTGCGCCGCTTCAAGGCGCGCGCATCACGCACCACTTGGCGAGCCAGGCTTTCGGCAGCGTGGCGCTGCGCGCTGTCGAGCGGCGGCTGGGCCAGCAAAGCCTTCAGCACGCTTTCCTCGTCGGCGTGCTTGACAGAGTCCAGCCGCCGTAAAAGCCCCGCAAAATCCTGATCGGCTGACATGGCGCGCAACTCCTGCCGGGCATTGCGATGGAATGCAGGCCCGCCCGCAAAGCATTTGGAAACGCCACGATTTGGTCTATGGAGCAAATCAAAGCAAGTTCACAATGGGGCAAATCGGCGGGCCATGCTTTGAGTGAGATGTCGGAAACCGAAGAAATGCCCAAGCGCGTCCTGCTGGTCACGGACGCCTGGGAGCCCCAAGTCAATGGCGTGGTGCGCACCCTGCAGCGCACCGTGCAGGAGATGCGGGCGATGGGCTGCGAGGTGGAAATCATCTCCCCCGCCGATGGCTATGCCACCATTCCCCTCATCACCTATTCGGAAATCCGCTTGGCGCTGTTTGCCAAAGGCGATGTCGAAGAGCGCTTCAAGGCCTTCGCCCCCGATGCGGTGCATATCGCCACCGAAGGGCCGCTGGGCTGGGCGGCGCGGGCCATTTGCCTCGCCCACAAATTCCCCTTCACCACCAGCTATCACACGCAATATCCCGAATACATCCACGCGCGCTTTCCCTTCATCCCCCTTTGGCTGGTTTACCGGGTGATGCGCAGCTTCCATGATAAAAGCGGGCGGATCATGGTGGCCACACCGACCATGATCGCCCAATTGCTCAAGCGCGGCTTTCACCATGTCACGCTCTGGAGCCGGGGCGTCGATACCGAAATGTTCAACCCCGCCAAGCGCGATGCCGAACAC
>CAZAGL010000170.1:0-5491 GCA_964484435.1 uncultured Caulobacteraceae bacterium | reverse complement strand
CGCCATGGGGCAAACCTAGCATGATTTGCCGGTGAACCCGACAGGCTGCTAGCGCATTTCGGGCAAAAGGGTAGCCGCGGTTTTGTGCCCGAAAATGCGCCGAGCCATCAGCTTTTCTTGGGTGGCTCAAGCGGGCGCAGATGCAATTCTCGCAAATGCTGTGGCGATGCATCATTGGGCGCGTTCATCATCAAGTCTTGCGCCTGCTGATTGAGTGGGAAGAGAATCACATCGCGAATGGTGGAAACCCCGGCCAACAGCATGACGATGCGATCGATGCCGGGGGCAAGGCCCCCGTGCGGCGGCGCGCCAAAACGGAAAGCATTGAGCATGCCGCCAAATTTCGCCTCCACCACTTCGGGACCATAACCGGCGATTTCAAAGGCCTTCAGCATGATTTCCGGGCTGTGATTGCGGATGGCCCCGGAGGATAATTCCACGCCATTGCACACAATATCATATTGAAAGGCCGAAATCGTCAGTGGGTCTTGCGTGTTGAGGGCATCGAGCCCGCCTTGCGGCATGGAAAATGGATTGTGCGAGAAATCGACGCGCTTTTCTTCTTCATTCCATTCAAACATCGGGAAATCGACGATCCAGCAAAACTTGAACACGCTTTCATCGATCAGCCCCAAATCCTGGCCGAGCTTGATCCGCGTTTGGCCGGCCAGCCTTTCGGCCTGGGCCTTCGGCCCGGCGCTGAAAAACACCGCATCGCCGGCGCTTAACCCGGCGCGCGCTTTCAGCTTGGCCAGGATTTCGGGGGGCAAGAATTTGGCGATCGGGCCTTTGGCTTCTTGCCCTTCGAATACGATATAGCCCAGGCCTTGGGCCTGCATTTCCTTGCGCGCCCATTCATTCAGCTTATCGAAAAAGCTGCGCGGCTGGCCCCCCGCCTTTGGCGCAGGAATGGCACGCACGATACCGCCTTTGATGATGATGTCCTTGAAGGCCTGAAAGGTGACGGAAGGATCTGCGAACAGATCCGTCACATCGCAAATCTCGATTGGGTTGCGCAGATCGGGCTTGTCCGAGCCGTATCTCAGCATCGCCTCGTGATAGGGAATGCGGGGAAACGCACCAGGAGCAACACGGCGCGCCGGCCCGGAGAATTCCTCGAACACCCCGCGCATCACCGGCTCGATGGCCTGGAACACGTCTTCCTGCTCGACAAAGCTCATTTCGACATCGAGCTGGTAAAACTCCCCGGGGGAGCGATCGGCCCGCGCATCCTCATCGCGAAAGCAGGGCGCGATCTGGAAATAGCGATCAAAGCCCGCCACCATGATCAATTGCTTGAACTGCTGGGGGGCCTGCGGCAGCGCGTAGAATTTGCCGGGATGCAGGCGCGAAGGCACCAGAAAATCGCGCGCCCCTTCGGGGCTGGAGGCCGTCAGGATCGGCGTTTGGAACTCGGTGAAGCCCTGGGCCTCCATGCGCTGGCGGATCGAGCGGATCACCTTGGCCCGCAGCATGATGTGCCCGTGCAATTCCTCCCGGCGTAAATCCAGGAAGCGATATTTCAGCCGCAATTCTTCCGGATAGAGCTGATCGCCAAACACTGGAATGGGCAATTCCTGCGCCTCTCCCAGCATCTCGGCGGCCTCGACGCGCACCTCGATTTCCCCACTAGGCAAAGCGGCATTGATGGTTTGGGCCGTGCGGGCCAGGACATGGCCATCCACGCGCACCACGCTTTCAGCGCGCAGGCTGTTGAGCCTGGCAAAGGCCGCGCTCTCGGGCAGCACCACCAATTGCGTCAAGCCGTAATGATCGCGCAAATCGAGAAACAAGACGCCGCCATGATCGCGCTTGCGGTGGATCCAGCCGGAAAGCCGAACCGGCGCGCCCACATGCTCGGCGCGAAGCTCCCCGCAGGTGTGGCTGCGATAACGATGCATGAATACTCTCCGCAAAGGGCGCGAGGAATCCTTGCGCAAACCGGCTCTGTCAAGCGCTCGCTGTTGCACGCTAGCCCCGCTGCGTGCAAACCCTAACCATGAATGTGATCACCGATACAGCAGCCCTCGAAGATTTCGCATTGGCCGTCCAGGCCGCGCCCTTCATGGCCGTTGACACCGAATTTTTGCGCGAAACCACGTTTTGGCCCAAGCTGTGCCTCGTGCAGGTGGCCGCGGAGGGGGCCGAGGCGATCATCGATCCCCTGGCCCCCGGCCTCGATCTCGCGCCCTTGCTGGCCTTGATGGCCAAGCCCGATCTCGTCAAGGTCTTTCACGCCGGGCGCCAGGATTTGGAGATTTTTTTCAAACTCATGCACGGGCGCATGCCCGCACCGATCTTTGATACCCAGATCGCGGCCATGGCCTGCGGCTATGGCGACAGCATCGCCTATGATGCGCTGGTCCAGGCCGTGCTCAAGCGGCGGGTGGATAAATCCTCGCGCTTCACCGATTGGGCGCGCCGGCCGCTTTCGGATCAGCAATTGATCTATGCCCTTGGCGATGCCACCCATCTGCGCGATCTCTATCCCGTGATGCTGGGCGAACTGGAGCGCGGCAATCGCCTGGCTTGGCTCGATGGGGAATTGGCCGCCTTGGTCGATCCGGCTGCCTATGATCTCTTGCCCGAAAATGCCTGGCGGCGGCTGAAAGTGCGCAAAACCCAGCCGGAATATCTCGCGGTTCTGGCCGTGACGGCCGCCTGGCGCGAGCGCACCGCCCAAACGCGCGATGTGCCACGCGCCCGCGTGCTCAAAGACGATGCCATCTATGAGCTGGCCGAGCAGCGCCCCCGCAAGCCCGAAGCCTTTGAGCGCCTGCGCGCCGTGCCGCGCGGCTTTGGCAATTCGCGCGGTGGGCAGGAATTGGCGCAGGCCATCGATGCGGCCATGGCCGATCCCTTGGCCTTCGCCCCGGAGATCGAACGCCCCATGGCCTTGCTCAATGGCGGCGGGCCGATCGTGGAATTGTTGAAAGTGCTGCTGCGTTTGGAAGCCGAACGCCAGGGAATCGCCCCGCGCCTCCTGGCCAATGCCGCGGATCTAGAGGCAATCGCCGCCTCCGACGAGGCCGACACCCCGGCGTTGCAAGGCTGGCGGCGCGAAGTGTTTGGAGAGCGGGCCTTGGCGCTCAAACAGGGCCGCATCGCCATGACGCTGCAACGCGGCAAAGTAGTGATCGTGGAATGCGGCTAATCAGCCGCTGCTGGCGATGGCCGCGGCCAGCCCGTCCAGGCGGCGCAGCACCGCCTCATTGATCAAATGCTGCAAATGCACCGGCTTGCTGAGCTGCGGGGCATGGCCCTCCATGCTCAAGGTGAACGCGGTCAGCAGCTCTTCGCAGCGCCCGCTCAGCTCGGTGCCGAGGCGCATGCACGCGCCCAGCATGGCCGCTCTCGCCCGCTGCGCGCCGCTCAACAGGCCCAGCGCCGAGGCGGAAATCTGCGGCCCCGCCTTGGAATAGCGATGATGAACGGCCAGCGCCAAAAACACCCGCTCCGGATGGGAAATGCCCACGAAGGGGGCGCGCAAAACAAGATCAAACACGCCTTCGCGGCGCTGTTCAGGATGCAAAGCGCCGCCCAGATCGGCCAACTGGCAGGCCGCGGCGCGCAGCATGGCCTCGCGCTGATGGCTGATCATGGCCTGGCCCCGCTCCATCACCGGCTCGATCCAGCGGGCCAGGGCCGCGCCAAAGGCCCGCGAGCGCGCATTGCCCGCCGCGAAGGCGATCGCGCCGGCCAACAGAGGGTCTTGCGCCCGCATTTCCGGCGCGAGCTGGCCAAACACCACGCCCTCGCGCAGGCCATAAGATGAAAGAACCACCCGCTCAAACCCGCAATGCTTGACCAGGCGCTCCAGCAGCAAAGCCGCCAGCGGCAGGGCATCGGCGCGGCGCGCAATGGCATCGCCAAAGCGTTCCAGCCCCTTGCGGCCGGCCCGGCGCACAAATTCCGTGAGCCTCAGCACATCGGCGCGGCCGATCTCATGATGATGCAGGACATGCAAAGGGTGATCGCGCAATGCCATGTCGATCCGCCCCAAGGCGCGCCACGCCCCGCCCACCGCGAAAAAGGTATCGAGCGGCGGGACGAGGGTTTCGGAAAGCGCCAAGGCCGCCTCGATGCGCAGATTGACCGCTTCTGCATCGGCCTGCCAGCTCTCCATCAAGGCCAAGGGGCCCAAGGGAAAGGATTCGCCCACGCCCGGGCCATCGGGGCTGAGCCGGATCAGCTCCAGGCTCGATCCCCCCAAATCCCCCACCAGGCCGAAGGCGTCGGGCGCGCCGGCCAGCACGCCCAGCGCCGAAAGGCTGGCCTCCTGCGTGCCGGAAATGATGCGCAGGGCCAAGCCCGTTTCGTCGCGCACGCGCTGGGCGAAGGCCTCGCCATCCTGGGAATCGCGCACCGCCGCGGTGGCCAGCGCATGGATCGTGCCCACCCCCATGGCTCGCAGCAAGGTGCGAAAGCGGGCCAACGCCGCCAGCGCACTGACCACGCCCTTGGCATTGAGCTGGCCCGTATGGGCCACATCGCGCCCCAACCCGGCCATGACCTTTTCATTGAAAATGGGCGTGAGCGAACGCCCCTCCACCCGATACACGACCACGCGCACCGAATTGGAGCCGACATCCACGACGCCGATTTCAAAGCTTTCTGGCTGGGCCAGCTTGGCACCGATCATGGCGAGCCGATCAATGCGCGCGCGGCCCGACATGATCGAAAACCGGCGGAACATGGCTGTTCAGCGCCCGCCCTCGCCCCGAAAGGCTGGGGTTTCGCATGAAATACTCATGGGCACTGAAGGGATCCTCCACGTTTTCCGTGCGCACACGGGTGTATTGGCCATCGCCATCCATGTACCAGCTTTGCACCTCATCATTGAGGTTGGCCATCATGATCTGATCCAGAACCTGCAAATGCACCGTCGGGTTCTCGATCGGGCACAGCACTTCCACGCGCCGATCCAGATTGCGCGGCATCCAATCGGCCGAGGAGATGAACACCTTGGCGCGCGGCGAGGGCAGATTTTCCCCCGCCCCGAAGCAGACAATGCGGCTGTGTTCCAAAAACCGGCCGACAATGGATTTCACCTGAATGGTTTCGCTCAACCCCGCAATGCCGGGGCGCAAGCAGCAAATCCCCCGTACCACCAGCTCGATGCGCACGCCCGCCTGGCTGGCCCGGTAAAGCGCATCGATGATCTCTGGATCGACCAGCGCATTGAGCTTGGCCCAGATGCCCCCCGGCCGCCCCGCCGCCACATGGGCGATTTCCTCATCGATCAGCTCCACAAGCCGCGATTTCATGGTCAAGGGCGATAAAGCGATGCGCTCCAGCTCGGCGGGCTTGGCATAGCCGGTCACGAAATTGAATACCCGCCCGGCATCGCGGCCATAGGCGGGATCGGCCGTGAACAGGCTGAGATCGGTGTAAATGCGCGCCGTGACCGGGTGATAATTGCCGGTGCCGAAATGGGTGTAGGTGCGCAGGCCGTCAGCCTCGCGCCGCACGACAAGGCTGACCTTCGCGT
>CAZAGL010000169.1:0-5522 GCA_964484435.1 uncultured Caulobacteraceae bacterium | reverse complement strand
CCAGGCCAACGCCAACATGAATCGCCTGATCGCCGAGCGAGTTCTCGGCCGCGAGGCCAGCAGCGACGAAAGCCCAACGGTTTTGGATGAATACGCCAACACCTCCAGCGCCGGATCGATCATCGCCTTCCATAAGCACAACAGCGATTTCGAGCCGGGCCAGCGCGGCCTGATCTGCTCGTTCGGGGCGGGCTATTCGGCCGGCACCGTATTCGTGGCCAAGGCCGCCTGAAGGGTTTTTGATCGAGAGCGGGCAAGGGCATCGCGCGCGCAACGCGCGTCCCGATTTGGAAAAAATGCAATCCCGGCGTGCGCCCGATAGTTCGGCGCAGGCGCGGCAGATCGCGCCCTCGGCCGAGGTGAAGCAAACGCGCCACACTTGGCGCGCGCCGGCTGGACGGCACGTCGCGGCACTTGCCGCTTGGGTGACAAAAGCGCAAAGATACGCTTCGCAATCTGGCGCAAGCCGTGGTGCGCCCGCAGCCGGCAATGGTCCATCGCGACGAGCATCGAAGGGAAGAAATGCGCGTCAGGCCCCAAATCTTCATCGCGGCCTCCCACCACGATCGGCCCATCGCCCAGCGCATCGCGCGCCTGCTGCAAGAGGCCGGCTATGACGTGCATTGGGAATCCACCGATCTGGGCGTGGTCGGCGATGCGGCCGCCGAAACGGCGCGCCAGGCGCGCTGCGTTTTGGTGATTTGGTCGTTCTTGAGCGTCACCTCGCGCTGGGTGGGGGATCCGGCCCTGGAAGCCTTCGAGCGCAAAGCCCTGGTCCAGATCGAGATCGATCCGGTGCGCCGGCCGATCGATGGCCCCTGCATTACCTTCACCAATTGGCCGCAAGATATCACGAGCCCTGAATGGCGTGAGCTGAAAGAGGCGCTGCGCGCCGTTTGCGGGCGCCCCAACGGGGATTTGCCCGTGCGCGAACAGGCCATCCCGGCCATCGCCGCCAGCCTGCTGGTCTTGGCCAGCGCCGGCGCGATGGCCTTGGGCCTGCATCCGACCTCGCCCTCGCTGGAGGCGTTCAATCCCCCCGAAACGCTGACAGCCAGCACGGACGAGCAAGGCTGGGCCCAAGGTGGCGTTTATGTTCGCGCCGGCGAAGCGGTGCCAGCCGCCACCGCCGAGGCGGAAGCGTGGGTTGCACCCACATTGCCCTTGGCCATCACGGCCGAGCCGTTGGGCCTCAACTGGCGCGCAGCCGCCAGCCCGCGTCTGCTCAGCGCCAAACTCACCCCCGTGGAAGGCCCTTCCGTGGATTTCCAGCTGGCCTCCAATCTGAGCGATCGTAGCGAGGATGGCCCCATCGGCCCGCCGCGCTAGCAGGCCGCTGAACACCTCAGCACATGCATGCGCGCGCCAACCGCAATTTTTGCACCGCAGCATTGCGCAGCCATGGCAAGCGGCGATAGCATGGCCTGCCATGAGATTCCGGCGTTTGGGGCCCCATCATGAAAAAAATCGAAGCGATCATCAAACCCTTCAAACTCGATGAAGTGAAAGAAGCCCTGCAGGGCTTGGGTGTCGAAGGGATGACGGTCAGCGAGGCCAAGGGCTTTGGCCGCCAGAAGGGCCACACGGAACTCTATCGCGGCGCGGAATATGTCGTAGACTTTCTGCCCAAGCTGAAAATCGAAGTGGTGGTGCCCGAGGCGCTGCTCGATGCGGCCATCGAGGCCATCATCCAAGGGGCCAAGACCGGCAAGATTGGCGATGGCAAGATCTTTGTTTTCGACGTGGAAAACGTCATTCGCATTCGCACGGGCGAAACCGGCCCGGCGGCGGTTTGATTCAACACAGGAATGGTGGCTGGAATGTCTGACGAAGTTCGCAAACTCATCAAGGATCAGGAAGTCCAGTTCGTGGATCTGCGCTTCACCGATCTGCGCGGCAAAATGCACCACATGACTTATGATGTCTCGCAGGTGGATGATGGGTTTTTCCAAGACGGGCTAATGTTCGATGGCTCGTCCATCGCCGGCTGGAAGGCCATCAACGAATCCGACATGGTGATGATGCCCGATGCCGAGGGCGCGCACATCGATCCCTTCTTCCAGCAAACCACGTTGGCGCTGTTCTGCGACGTGCTCGAACCTTCGAGCATGCAGCCCTATAACCGCGATCCGCGTTCCATCGCCAAAAAAGCCGAAACCTATCTGGCCAGCACCGGCATCGGCGAGACGGCCTATTTCGGGCCGGAGGCGGAATTTTTTGTGTTCGACGATGTCCGCTGGAGCGTCGAGCCGCACAATACCGGCTTTTCCTTCGACAGCGTGGAGCTGCCCGGCAATAGCGCCAAGCCCTATGAAGGCGGCAATATGGGCCATCGGCCAGGGCCCAAGGGCGGATATTTCCCCTTGCCGCCGATCGATTCGGCGCAGGATTTGCGCGGGGAAATGCTCTCCGTCATGGGCGAAATCGGCCTGGAGCCGGAAAAGCACCATCACGAGGTTGCCCCCGCCCAGCACGAATTGGGGCTCAAATTCGCCACGCTGACCCGCATGGCGGATAAGATGAATCTCTACAAATACATCATCCACAATGTGGCCGCCTCCTATGGCAAGACGGCCACATTCATGCCCAAGCCCTATTTCCGGGACAACGGCTCGGGCATGCATGTGCATCAATCGATCTGGAAGGGCGGGAAAAACCTGTTCGCGGGAGATCGCTATGCGGATCTTTCCGAAACCTGCCTGTTCTATATCGGCGGCATCATCAAACACGCGCGCGCCATCAACGCATTCGCCAATTCCACCACCAATTCCTATAAGCGCCTCGTTCCTGGCTATGAAGCCCCGGTTTTGCTCGCCTATTCGGCGCGCAATCGCTCGGCCTCGATCCGCATCCCGATCGTGCCTTCGGCCAAGGCCAAGCGCATCGAGTGCCGCTTCCCCGATGCGGCCGGCAATATGTATCTCACCTATGTGGCGCTGCTGATGGCCGGGCTCGATGGCATCGAGCAGCGCATCCATCCGGGCGATGCGCTGGACAAAAACCTCTATGATCTGCCGCCCGAAGAATTGAAGGATGTGCCCAAAGTCTGTGCCAGCCTGCGCCAGGCCCTCGAAGCACTCGATGAGGATCGCGGCTTTCTCAAGAAGGGCGCGGTCATGAGCGATGACGTGCTCGATGCCTATATCGCGCTGAAGGAAGAAGAACTCGATCGCCTCGAAACCCACCCCCACCCCGTTGAATTCGACATGTATTACAAGGCCTGAACACCGCGTTAACCCTTTGGCAACCGAAGCGCGCGCGGGTGTAATCAGGAAAGAGGATGGCCCGATGGCGATAGCGAACAGCAGGCAGAAGCCTGTGGGCGTTGGCCTTGGCGAAAATGCTTACACCGCCAAGGATATCGAAGTGCTGGAAGGGCTGGAGCCCGTCCGGCGCCGTCCTGGCATGTATGTGGGCGGCACGGATGAGCGCGCCCTGCATCATTTGTTCGCCGAGGTTTTAGATAACGCGATGGATGAGGCCATCGCCGGCCATGCCGATCGCATCGATGTGTGCCTCGCTGCCGATGGCTGCCTGACGGTGATGGATAACGGCCGCGGCATCCCCATCGATCCCCATCCGCGCTTTCCCAAGAAATCGGCGTTGGAGGTCATCCTCACCACCCTGCACGCCGGTGGCAAATTTTCTGACAAAACCTATGCCACTTCGGGCGGTCTCAACGGGGTTGGCATTTCCGTGGTCAATGCCCTGTCCGATCAGCTGCATGTGGAAGTGGCGCGCGATCGCAAACTGTTCGCGCAGGAATATGCACGCGGCATTCCTCAAGGCCCGCTGAAACAGATCGGCGCAGCCCCCAACCGGCGCGGCACCAGCGTGCGCTTCCATCCCGATGCGCAAATCTTCGGCGCGCTGGAATGGAAACCCCACAAGCTGTTCGCCATGGCCAGGGCCAAGGCCTATCTGCAGCCCGGCATCGAAATCCGCTGGCGCTGCGCGCCCGAATGCCTGGCGGCCAGCCCCTCCATCCCCCCAGAAGCGGTGTTTCGCTTTCCCAATGGGCTCGGCGATTATCTGAAGGAATTGACAGCGCAGCGGCGCTGCGTGACGGCTGAGGCCTTTGTCGGCCGATCCGAGCGCGTCAGCGGGCATGGCCGTGTCGAATGGGCATTGGCTTGGGTCGAGGATGGCTTTGGCGATGCCGACGGGCTCATCCATTCCTATTGCAATACCATCCCCACGCCCGATGGCGGCATGCATGAACAGGGCCTGCGCAGCGCCTTGGCCAAGGGCTTGCGCGCCTATGCCGATCTGAAGGGAGAACGCCGCGCCAGTCTGATCACCCCCGATGACGTGATGGGCACGGCCGCCGCCTTGATTTCCATCTTCATCAAGGAGCCGGAATTCCAGGGGCAAACCAAAGGCCGGCTCGGATCGGTGGAGGCGGCGCGGCTGGCCGAATTGGCCGTGCGCGATCCGTTCGATCATTGGCTGGCCGCCTCGCCAAAGGAGGCCGATCGCCTGCTGGAATGGGTGCTGACCCAGGCTGAGGATCGCTTGCGCCGGCGCAAGGATCGCGATGTGGCCCGCCAATCGCCAACGCGCCGCCTGCGCCTGCCCGGCAAGCTGACCGATTGCGCACGCCAGGAAGCTGCCGGCACGGAATTGTTCCTGGTCGAGGGCGACAGCGCCGGCGGCTCGGCCAAGCAGGCGCGCGACCGCAATACCCAGGCCGTGCTGCCGCTGCGCGGAAAAATCCTCAACGTGGCCAGCGCGGCCGGCGAAAAGGCCCGCACCAATCAGGAATTGGCCGATTTGGCCCTGGCTTTGGGCTGCGGCTCCGGGGCCAAATTCAAGCTGGCGGATCTGCGCTATGAGCGCGTGATCATCATGACCGATGCCGATGTCGATGGGGCTCATATCGCCTCCCTGCTGATCACCTATTTCCATGTCTCGATGCCCGAGCTGATCCGGGCCGGGCGGCTTTATCTGGCCATGCCGCCGCTTTATCGCCTCAGCGCCGGCAAGCTTTCGGTTTATGCCCGCAATGACGCCCATCGCCTGGAATTGCTGGCCAGCACGTTCAAAGGCCGCAATTGCGAGGTTTCGCGCTTCAAGGGCCTGGGCGAAATGATGCCCGCGCAATTGCGCGAGACGACGATGGACCCCTCCAGCCGCACGCTGGCCCGCGTCACCATCGCCGATGCCGATCGCGAATTCGAGGCGCTGCTCGAAGCCCTGATGGGTCGCAAGCCGGAATTGCGCTATCAATTCATCCAGGCCAATGCCAATTTCCTGGACGATCTGGACGTGTAGCCCGCCAAGAGCATCGTCAGCGAAATCCGAGCCGGATTTCGCTGGGTTCGATGCTCTAATCGTTTGAATTTGCGCATTTTCGGGCACAAAACCGCGACCACACTTTTGTTGAAAATGCGCAAGAGCGGATCCCGATTTGACTGAGTGAGGTCAAATCGGGTGAATCCGCTCTACTTTAATAGATTAGACCCGTTCTTGTCCGAAAACCGCGTCACACTTTTCGGGAACGGGTCTAGGATGCGCGCATT